>JBFFLX010000163.1:0-7692 GCA_041554435.1 Bacteroidales bacterium | reverse complement strand
GCAGGACTGTCGAAAGATGATATTGGTATTGAAATAGTAATGGGTAACAGAAAGAATGGCGATTTAAAAAGCATTTTATTCAAACAGGAACTCGAATCGACATATATAGGCGAGGTAAAAGCAAAATATGTTTGCGAATTTCCCCTTCGTAATGCCGGCGTTTACGATTATAGTTTTAGAGTATTTCCAAAAAATGAAAATCTTGTTTATCGCATGGATTTTCCGTTGTTACACTGGATATAAGGTATTTGATTTGTATTAATTCGTTTTGATTAATAGATTTTTACACTATTTTTAAAGAAAAAAACAAATTTAAAAGCTCATTATTTTTTTATATTAAAAAATGTTTTACTTTTGCAGCCCCAAATTTAGGGTAATAAATTAACTAGATAGATATATGGCTAATCACAAATCAGCACTTAAAAGGATAAGGCAAACAGAAGCTAAAAGGCTTCACAATCGTTATTATGCTAGAACAATGCGTAGCGAGGTTAGAAAGTTTAGAGGTTTAACTGGTAAAACTGAAGCAGAGCAGCAGTTGCCAAAACTTTATGCTATGATTGACAAAATGGCTAAAAGAAATATGATTCATAAGAATAAAGCCGGAAACTTGAAATCGAGCATATCAAAATATGCCAACAGCCTTTCTTAATAGGTAAATTTTATAAAAAATATTCTAGCCTATCCGTCGTATGACGGATGGGCTATTTTTATTTGCCCTATAAATGGATGACTAATTATATCAATATCACTTTGCTATAATGAATATATCCGGAAATATTAACTTTGATAACATATAAACCAGCCCTGTTTCCCGACAAATCAATTTTTACTGTGTTATTGGAAATTTCAGGCTCAGTAATTTCTTGCACAATATTTCCCGATGAGGAAACAACACTTATTGAGATGTCTTCAGCAGGAATACTACCTACTCTAACATAAACGTAATTACTTGTAAATGAAGGAAAAACCTGAGAGCCTACTTTTATATATCCTTTAAATATTATTTCATCGCTACCGGTAGCAGAATTAACACTAAGTTTTACATCAAATTCACCGGGCCGGTAATATCTAATTGTTCCGGGTTCTCTTAGATTTGATGTTTCCGGATTACCGGATTCAAAATACCAGTTGTATTCGGTAATTTCGCCTTGTGAAAGGTTAGTAAAATCAATTCCGCTTCCAATGGTAATATTGGGGTTTTCACAAGTAAAAGCCGCTGTTACATCTGAGGTGTTTATTGATGTTCCGTCAAGAGTTTCCAGATTGGTTTCCAAAGGGTCGAGCCAGTATTTTAAATTTTTCGTTGAATCATCACCGTTTGATTCCCAGTGATAACTGAATTTTCCATACCAGTCGGGATCATCAGGAAAGTTACATGAGGCATCTCCTCCCGTTAGCGTTCCAATTATTTGACCATTGCTATTGAGTAGGGGAGAACCTGAAGAACCTCCTTCGGTAGCCCCATGACCGTTTTGAGTGTCCGACCAGTTTACTTTCCAGTATTTACCTTCCGGATCTTCATTTTTATTATAATATTGTGTGGAAACCACTGCATTATCATAAGTTGAAATCATCTTGATATCACCCTGCGGATGATGAATAGTTACTCCATTTTCAGAAGCAATATTACTTCTGTCCCAGCCCATAAAATAAGCATCAGGCACCGAACTTATATTCTGCTTGAGCAGAAGCAGTTTGAAATCGCTATATGTATTTACCTCGTCGGGAGCATGTGATAGTAGAGTAGATCCGTAAATAGTGTTTTTGTCGGGTTCAAAGAGAGGAATATCACAGTCGGCAGATTCGAAGTTAAAGTCGAAAACCCATATTGAATAATCTTCCTCTGTTGAATTCCTTCCACAGTGATTTGCCGTAAGAAAATATGCTTTCCTGTTGTAGGAGGTGTTGTTTACAAGACTGCCTGTACACCAAAATAAACTACTTCCCTGCTTTACAAGTATTCGGGCAATGCCGCTTTTAACATCCTGATATTCATCACCTTCAGTGCAGTTTACCGGCAACTGACAATAGGCAGCATCACCAAAATCACGATTACTTTTACTGCCAATAACTCCTATTTCGTTTATTTTAAAAGGCAAAAATTTATAATCACTTTTGAAAATAATTTTTAAAATTCCACCTTCAAATACTGATGTTCCAAGTTCATTTAATTCACAATCCGAATCTATCAACAAGGCTTTCCCTCTTTTTCCATAAATAAAAAGTAAATCTCCGGTTTTTAAATTCAAATCCGACAGATAAACATTCATAGCCTGTGCATCTAAATCCTGAACAATTAACTCCCAAATAAAATGCTTGTCTTCAGTTGAGAACCATCTTCCCTTTTCAGGGAAATAATTTTCCATGGAAATAGTTCTTCCTATCTGTAGTGGTTCGGCTTCTGCTTTTGCAAATGAATTGGTCTTAAAATTCTTCTCAAGAATAATAGTATCAACAGATTTAAAATTGCTGACAGGAATTAAATCTCTGCTAACATAGGATTGAGCATCAACAAAGTTGAAACAGAACATTAACAGTAATACAGAAACTAAAATCTTTGTATTCAACAGATTATTTTATTTGATCAATGAAAGTTTTTTAACTACAGTACTTTCTTCACTTTTTACAGTAACCATATAAACACCATTCTTTTCATTGGAAAGGTCGAGTTTATAAGTTTGATTTTTCTTAGAAGTTTCGATCTTCTTAATTAATTTTCCTGTATAATCAGCAACTTCAATACTTACAGTTTCATTGGTTTTTTCGCCAAATTCTATAATGAATAAGCCGCTTCCCGGATTTGGATAAACTTTGAAATCGTTGGCTTTATCAATTTCTTCAACACTTACCCAGTCAACTAAAATAAAGTCTTCCATAATAAGTTCGTCTTCGCCGTAACCATTTGATGTGGTTAAAGTTACGTTATATGCTCCTGGTGTTTCATATAAGATGTCTTGTGGATTTTTCTCGTTTGAAGTTTCAGGCAAAGCCCCTTCAAAAGTCCATTCCCAGGTATCGGGATTGCCACTGGACATATCAGTAAAATCAACTGTTTCGTATTGGAAAATATTATTGTCAGAAGCTATGAAGTCGGCTGAAGGAATGTCGCCACCTCCAACATTAATAAACTGTTCTTTAACAAGTGTATCGGAGCCTCCAAGATTAAATGCAATAAGTTTTACATTATAATTTCCTTCGGTGCTCCACCTTGCTTGTGGATTTTGTGATGATGAACTTCCCGGAGATCCGTTTTCAAAAGTCCACTCCCATGCATCAGGGTTGTTGGATGACATATCAGAGAAATGCACAATAGTGTTTGTTGGAACAACGGTATGGTCCGCAGTAAAATCTGCTTCAGGTATATCCATTGGTGTTACATGGATATAGTCAGTTTTAATTTCCGTATCATTGCCATCAGCATTTTCCACATAAATAGTAACGTCATAATATCCTGTATCGGAATATATTACATAAGGATTTTCTTCTGTTGAAGAGGCCGGGTCACCATTTTCAAATGTCCATTCTCTTTCCAGGATTCCCGGATCGGAGAGGTCATAGAAAAATACAGTATCTCCTTGAACAACAGTTGTATTTTCTGCTTCAAAATCTGCAGTAGGAGGAATAGTCTGCCATGATACACCGGGCAGTTTTTCTATTCCTGTATTATTTGGGTCTAACCAATCCTTTAATCTGGTGGCAGAAGTATTTCCGTTTTGATCCCATGACCACCACAATTTTCCATAATATGCGGGCGAAGGATTAGTACAGGAATTAGATGTGTATCCACCTGTTAAGTCTCCCATAATCAATCCGTTGGAGTCAAAAATTGGAGATCCTGAAGAACCTCCCTGCATAATGGATTTACCATTCTCGGTTTCAGCCCAATTGAGTTTCCAGTGAGTTGGCATCCCATTCCAAAAGGTTGATGAAGTTAAAGGCGTTTCATAAGTTGAAATTTTCTTAATATCGCCTGCCGGGTGATGAACGCCTACACCATTTCCGGCATCATCATTATCATCGGTACGATTCCAGCCATTATAATAAACCTGATAAATAACAGGAATACTTTGGTTAAGTTCAACAAGATAAAAGTCGGAACCTGCATCAGCCTGGCTGGGGTCTTTGGCTTTTAAGGTACATCCATTTATTGTTTGTGCTCCTCCGGCAGTACCATTACAAACCGAAGCCTGATAATTAAAATAAAATATCCATTGAGTAAGGTCGTATGAAGAAGCACTACCACCACAATGAGAAGCAGTTAAAAAATATGGAGTTCTGTCGTTTTCAGTATTGTTGATTAAAGAACCCGAACACCAATAATAACTACCACCAATTTTTATGGAAATTCTGGCAACACCATCAATTTGATTTTCCCAGTTATCGCCTTCCGAACATGCAACATCTATCATACAATACCATGAATCGCGACTGTCATCAATATTAAATTGTATGTCGCGATAAGCATATGCCAGCTCAGAAACATTAATTCTGGCATCTTCAGTTTGATTTTTTGGTTGCCAATATTCCAATATAACCTTATCTCCCTGAACAAACTGTGTAGCAAAAAGATTGTCCTCCGGATTGTTTATGCTTGTGTAAGCACCTAAAATCTGAGTTTTATCCTCATTATACAGAAATAATTTTCCACCTTCAGGTAAATAAAAATCATCATAATAAACTCCAAGAGCAAGAGCATTAGGAACATTTATTTCCATGCGCCATACCTTATCACCACCGGGAATTGTTTCCCAGTTTCCGGAATTTGATATGCCCTTATTAATTTTTACAGACACTCCCATTCTCCTTGGATCAGGTTTGCTGATTTCTGCCAGCATATCCTCTTGTGCAATTTTATTCATATCGGGAGCATCAAAACTTAATCTTTGAAAATTGTTCTCCAATTGAAAAAGTGTACTTGGAGGTGTGCCTCCATTGCTAATTTGTGCATAATTAATGACTGGTGTCATTAGCATCATTATGATGAATGCAAATACAAAAGATGTAAATTTTTTCATGGTGGTAATTATTTATGATTTACTATAATTCTATGACTGATTTCAACCTTTTCGGGTTGCTTTTATTTTATCTATTTCTTTTAAATACGATTTGAGATTTCTGTATACTTCAGGAGCAAAAAAGTAAAGCCCTATAAGATTAGGTAAGGACATACTAAGTATCATCATATCCGAAAAATCTACTACAGACGACATGGTTGATGAAGATCCTATAACTATGAAAATGAGGAATATGCCAAAATAAGTGTTCTTGATAAATTTACTCTTGCCAAACAAGAACTCAAATCCTTTTAATCCATAATACGACCAGGATATCATAGTTGAAAATGCGAATAATACTATGGCTACCATAAGTATATAAGGGAACCACCAATAAACACTTTCGAATGCTTTTGAAGTTAATTGTACACCATCGAGACCTTTTGCAAGATCAGGGTTATGGAAACCTGTAAAAATGATTACCATGGCTGTCATTGTACAAATTAGAACTGTGTCGATAAATGGTTCCAGAAGAGCAACAATACCTTCACTTACAGGTTCATCGGTTTTAACTGCCGAGTGTGCTATCGATGCCGATCCAACTCCTGCTTCATTGGAGAATGCAGCTCTTTGAAAACCTGCAATCAAAACACCAATAAATCCGCCTTTCATGGCTTCAGCATTAAATGCGCCATTATAAATCATCCTGAAAACATTATCAATTTCCGTGAAATTCATGAATATAATTATCAGAGCGGCCACAATATAAATAAGAGCCATAAAGGGAACAATTTTTTCAGTTACTTTGGCAATTCCCTTGATGCCTCCAATAATTACTATTGCTACAATTATTGCCATAATTACCCCGAAACCAACACCATGATTTTCAATAGAAGGCACTATAGTCACAAACTGGTGAAAAGCCTGGTTTGCCTGAAACATATTCCCACCTCCGAAAGAAGCTCCCACAACAAGTATTGAGAAGAGTATGGCAAGAAATTTTCCAAATCCACCCATGCCTAAGCCGAATAGTTTTTTTGTTTTTAATCCCTTACTCAAATAGTGCATTGGTCCACCCGATACTATTCCATCTTTATCGATACTTCTATATTTTACTCCCAGAGTTACTTCTGTAAATTTTAACGACATCCCCAGTAGTCCGGCCAGTATCATCCAGAACGAAGCACCGGGTCCGCCCATGGTTATTGCAATTGCAACACCTGCAATGTTGCCCAAACCAACCGTACCCGATAAGGCGGTGGCAAGTGCTTGAAAATGAGAAACTTCACCTTTGTCGTCAGGATTGTCAAATTTTCCTTGTATGAGTTCTATGGCATGCCTGAAGCCTCTTACGTTTATAAACTTCATACGAATTGTGAAGAATAAAGCTCCAATTATGAGCCATACTACAACGAAAGGAATATGCTTAGTAACAGGATCACCGTTACTATCGTAAACAATATTTCCATTATCATCGTAAACAATAGGGTCGATAATACCAAAGTAGGAGAATGGATCCCAAAAAAGAACAGAATAAACATGGGCTACTATGGGCTCAAACTGATCGTTAATTTTTTGGCTTAAACTTTTTTCATTTTGTTTATTGGTTTTTGGATTTTCTGCCTGAACCTTGCTCACATTAATCAATAATGCTAATGTAAAAACTATTAAAAGGCCTATTCTTCTTACTTTCATAGATATTTTTGGAACAAGATTTTATAAACGGCCTCAAAAGTAATAAAAAGATTATAAGTTTCATTTTCAAACAGGCCATTGTTTATTAATAATGAAAAAGAATTTTATATCTTTATCGAATAAATAAACCCATTATTTATGGAATACCTGAAGAGTTTGATAAAGTCTTTTTTTACCCTTAATAAAAACGAACAAAAGGGGATAGTAATACTGTTTGGACTTATTTTCATTATGAGTATTGTTAATTTTATTATTCCTGAATTTAATTTTCAAAAGAAAACCGATTTTTCTGAGTTTAAATCTCAGATTAGTGATTTCAGAAGTAAACGGGAAGTTTATAAAGATTCGATAAATCTTCGCCTAAAGCAGGAAAAAGGAGAACTTAGTATTGATGAGGCAAATAAACTATTCAAACCATTCGATTTCAATCCCAATACTTTAGATGAATTTTCCTATCTGAAAATGGGGTTTTCCAATAAACAGTATCGAACCATTAAAAAATACCTTGACAAAGGTGGCCGGTTTAATAATAAGGAAGATTTTAAGAAAATATATAGTGTTTCTGATGCTGAATATGAAGTGTTAAAAACATATATAATTCTTGAAAATGAGAATATTGATTCTGAGACAAATATCATTAATAAAAGGAAAAAAGAACCCAAATCCGAATCGGTTGTTGAAGTTAAGTATGAGTTTACTGAGATAAATTCGGCTGATAGTAATTTATTGGCGAGCAATCTAAATATAAAACCATATCTCATTAAGAGACTGATAAAGTATAGAAGTATGTTGGGTGGTTTTTATGATTCCAAACAACTGCTTGAAGTTTATGGTTTTCCGGAATATTATTTTAATACTATAAAAAACTATATTCAAGTTGATACAGTTTTAATATCGAAAATTGATATTAATTCAGTAGAATTCAAGACTTTGCTAAAACATCCCTATTTCGATTATGAAACAACTAAACAAATTTTTAATGAAAGAAATGAAGGAAAAG
>JBFFLX010000162.1:0-7760 GCA_041554435.1 Bacteroidales bacterium | reverse complement strand
GGCTTCTCACCTAATGGTGATGGTTTGAACGATGTATTTGAAATTAAAGGTATTGGTCTGAAAAAGTTTAAATTACAAGTATTCTCCCGTTGGGGCGAATTGATATTTGAATCAGACAATATTGAAGATCAGTGGGATGGCAAGTATAATGGAGAGTTTGTTCCAACCGGAACTTATGTCTATAATATAAAATACACCAGTATGCTCGATAAAGACAAGGTTCTTGAGGGTACTGTAACCGTGTTGAAATAGAGTTATAAGTGACTTAAGTTATCCCGAGGCCTCGGGAGTGCGCTAAAGTTATAAGTGCACTAAAGTTATCCCGAGGACTCGGGAGTGACTTAATTTATAAGTGCCTAAAGTTACAAGTGCGCTAAAGTTATAAGTTTGCATAACTCGCAACTTGCAACTCACAACTCGCAACTCGCAACTCGTAACTCGTAACTCGTAACTCGTAACTCGTAACTCATAACTCACAACTCACAACTGATAAAGTCTTCCTTGCCAGGTATTCATTTCCAGTAATTTTTTTTCTATGGCATTGCTCACCTGATCATAGCGTATTTTCCCCCAACCTTCGCTAAGTAAAAATCTTGGCGGTACTTCGCCGGCAAATCGTTCCACAACAAAATTTGGATTAAGCCTTTCCAGGAACTTTACTATAAAGTCAATATATTCTTGCATGCCAAACAAATCAAAATTTTCGGGATGCTCTTTGTACTCTTTTGCCATGTGAGTACCCTTGATAATCTGAAGTTGATGAAATTTGATATTATCCAGCGGCAATTTATTTAATGTATAAACCTGATTCAGCATTTCTTCGCGGCTTTCGCCCGGCAAACCGAATATCATATGCCCGCCGGTTTTTATACCGTATTCCTTTGTAAGATGAAGCATATCAACAACATTTTGAAAATCATGACCACGGTTTATTCTTTCTAGGGTTTTATCGTAGGTACTTTCAATTCCATATTCAATAATTACATAGTGAGTTTTCTGAATATCAGCGAAGTACTTTAGTTTTTCTTCATCCATACAATCGCTGCGTGTACCAATAACTAATCCGATAACTCCATCTGTTTCAAGGGCAGGACCGTAAATTTTCTTCAACTCTTCCAGAGGAGCATAGGTATTTGAATATGCCTGAAAATAAGCCAGAAATTTTTTTGCCCTGCGATATCTGTTGGCATGAAATTCTATGCCCTCTTTTATCTGAACATCAACAGGTTTTCTAGCATCGTTATAAGAAGGGTTGAAAGCGTTATTATTACAATATGTACAACCACCACGGGCTACGGTTCCATCGCGATTAGGGCAAGTAAATCCTGCATCTATGGTAGTTTTTTGAACCCTTTCTCCAAAGGTTCTCTCGAAATATTGTGCGTAAGAGTTATAGGGCCTGTTATGGTCCCACGGATATGTAGTTTTTATATCAGTCAAAATAATAGTTTTTAATAAAAAGCAAAGGCGTCAAAACTCCATATTGGAATTTTAACGCCTTGCAAAAGTATTTTTTTCTATTTAATCTTCGGTAGCAGTTTCCAAAGTTTTCATAATACTGAAAACAAAAATTGAAGATAATACCAGCATTCCTACCAATAAGGCGAAGAATTGCCACATTTCCCACTGCTGCCAGAAAGGTCCAATAAATCCTGCAAGTAAGTTTCCTATGGCTGTTGAGCCTAGCCATCCACCTTGCATCAAACCTGCATATTGCGGAGGTGAGACTTTTGAAACAAAACTAATTCCAATAGGGCTGTAGAATAATTCAGAAATTGTTAAACTGAAATATGTTGCTATAAGCCAATAAGGTGTTACACGCATAGTGTCGGCCAGAGCTCCAGGAACAAAATCCTTTGGTGATATCAATCCTGTTGAAACCAGAATCATGATTGTAAAACTTAATGCTGCAATTAATAAACCTATTCCAATTTTTCTCGGAGAACTTGGCTCCTTACCTCTTTTGTTGAGCATTGCAAAAATTCCTATAATCACAGGAGTTAAGAACACTATGAAAATTGGATTAAAATGCTGGAATTTCATCGGACTAATTGGCATAGTACTGTTAAATTGGCCAACTACATAATATGCCACTACCGAACCAACCAGTATCATTGCAGCACCAACAGCTCGGGTAAGTTTTGTATTTGTCTTTCCAACTAACAATACAAGGCCTATTATTGCACCAATTATTGGCAATAATGCATTTAGGTCGAAGAAAATATAAGTAAGCGGAACTACCTGAGTTACAGTATAGTCACGAGCAAAAATAGTAAGAGTAAATCCATTTTGGTGGAAAGCCATCCAGAAGAAAATATTTACAATAAATAATAATCCAAGGGCGACCAAACGTTTTTTATTTTGTGCGGGTGTAAGCGTTACAACTGTAGTATCGTTTTCATCAACTTTAATGTTTTTATGCATTACATCAACATGTTTATAAGTTGATCTGAAAATGAGGAAAATAATGAATGATACTGTAATACTAACTGCGGCTATACCAAATCCATAACTATAAGATTCGCTAAGACTACTAATATAATCTGTTGAAAAAGTTGCTAAATCAGTAAAGTTATAACCTGAAGCACTAACTTCTTTTGCCAGTTTTGTGTACTCTTCTGTTCTTGAAAAAGCAGATGTGTCTGCAAGATACTGATGAGCCATCTCAGGGATATTGGCATTATATAATAAACCTGATTTGTTCATTATCCAGTTACTCATTTTTTCCGCTGCAGTAGGAGCAAAGAAAGCACCAATATTAATACCCATATAAAAGATATTAAAAGCCGAATCTCTATACTTATCAAGTTTAGAATCATCATAAAGTTTACCTACAAGTGCTTGTAAATTACCTTTAAAGAAACCTGTACCTATTGAAATGATGGCCAGAGAAACATAAATAAATATTTTCCCTGATGCAGGCTGGGCGAGCATAAAATAACCCCCAATCATTAAAAGAATACCTAAAATAATTGTCTTGCTAAAACCTAAAAACCTATCGGCAACTACTCCACCTAATAGCGGAATAAAATAAATACCAAAAAGAAAAGTTCCATAAACCTGACCGGCTGATTCAGCCGACATTCCAAACTTAGCTTGTAAAAACAAGATAAATATTGCTAACATGGTATAGTAGCCAAATCGCTCTCCCATATTTGCAAATAAAAAGACCCATAGTCCTTTAGGATGACCTTTAAACATAATTACTGGTTTTAGTTAAACATAAAATATTTATTAAGCGGACAAAAATAATTAAATTTATGGGCCGGACAAGTATTTGTTTTGAGCTTTATTGTTAGCTTATTAACAAAATATAAAAAGGCACAGAGTGACAAAGTGAATTATTGTCAACTGCTAATGTCGCGAATCTCTGGTACAAGTACTTTGTGGTTAAATTAAGGGCTTAACCGCAAAGGTCGCAGAGGATCCGCTAAGTTCGCCAAGAGAGAGTTTTCTTTCTCTGTGTTCTCTGCGATTTAATTGCGCTCTCTGTGGTTAAATAAAGGGCTTAACCGCAAAGGTCGCAGAGGATCCGCTAAGTTCGCCAAGATAGAGTTTTCTTTCTCTGTGTTCTCTGCGATTTAATTGCGCTCTCTGCGGTTAAATAAAATTAAAAGCTTTAGATGTTAACCGCAAAGGTCGCGAAGAAGGCGCCAAGGTCGCGAAAATAAGTTTTTGTCGTTCTCTGCGTCCTCTGCGATTTTCTCTGCGCTCTCTGCGGTTAAAAAAAATTAATAGCCTAGTCCTGACAGCAAAAGATTTATATGAAACATTAAAAGATACAGCTCGCGATATTTTTCTATTTTTGCACACTCAAAAAAATTGAATAAAAATGGAGATTGCCAGCAAATATAATCCGGTAGACATTGAAAAAAAATGGTATTCGTATTGGATGGAGAATAAATATTTTCATTCTGAGCCAGACGAAAGGGAGCCCTATACAATTGTAATTCCTCCGCCAAATGTAACAGGAGTTTTACATATGGGCCATATGCTAAACAATACCATACAGGATGTTTTGGTAAGAAGAGCAAGAATGCAGGGAAAAAATGCCTGCTGGGTGCCGGGAACTGATCATGCCTCAATCGCCACCGAATCGAAGGTTGTTGCCAAACTCCGCGATGAAGGAATTAACAAAAAAGAACTCAGCAGAGATGAATTTCTTGAACATGCCTGGGAATGGAAAGAAAAACATGGCGGCATCATACTCGAACAACTAAAAAAACTTGGTGCCTCATGCGACTGGGACCGTACTCGTTTTACCATGGATGATGCATTATATGATTCTGTAATACAGGTGTTTATCGACTTATATGAAAAAGGTCTTATCTACAGAGGTATAAGGATGGTAAACTGGGATCCTAAAGCAAAAACTGCAGTTTCTGATGAGGAAGTTATTCATAAAGAAATAAAATCGAAACTTTACTATTTAAACTATCAGGTAGAGGGTGAAGATGAATTTATTACAATCGCCACAACTCGCCCTGAAACAATATTGGGTGATACTGCCGTTTGCGTTCATCCCAAAGACAAGCGCTTTAAAAAGTTCCATGGTAAAAATGTTATCGTTCCACTTATTAATAGAGCAGTTCCAATTATCCAGGATGATTATGTGGATATGGAATTTGGAACAGGAGCCTTAAAAATAACACCAGCTCACGATATTCATGATTATGAAATTGGATTAAAATACAAACTTAAGTCCATCGATATTTTTAATGACGATGGAACTATGGGCACAGAAGCCGGATTATATATTGGAAAAGACAGATTTGCAGTAAGAAAAGAAATAGTTGAGGATCTGAAAAAATCAGGCAATCTCAATAAAATTGAAGATTATGTAAATAAAATTGGATTTTCCGAGCGTACCGATGAAGTTATAGAACCCAAACTCAGTTTACAGTGGTTTTTAAAAATGCCTGAACTGGCTAAAAAAGCATTGGAAGTTGTTGAAGACGGGTCAATTCAATTCCACCCGGATAAATTTAAAAACACCTACCGCCACTGGATGGAAAATGTGCGCGACTGGAATATTTCCCGTCAACTTTGGTGGGGACAACGTATTCCTGTTTACTATTTGCCCAATGGCGAAATGCTGGTGGCAAAAAATCCTGAAGAGGCTTTAGAAAAAGCAAAAACAGAGTTTGACCTGGTAGATATAAAACCAGAAGATATAAAACAGGATGAGGATGTTTTAGATACATGGTTTTCTTCATGGTTATGGCCAATAAGTGTTTTCGATGGCATAAGATACCCCGAGAACGAAGACATAAAATATTATTATCCAACAAATGATTTGATTACTGCACCCGAAATTATTTTCTTCTGGGTGGCCAGGATGATTATGGCGGGTAACGAATATCGTAATGAAATTCCATTTAAAAATGTTTATTTCACAGGAATTGTAAGAGATAAAATTGGACGTAAAATGTCGAAGTCTCTTGGTAATTCTCCTGATCCTTTGGATCTTATAAAAGATTTCGGAGCCGATGGTGTTCGTGTTGGAATGCTGTTAACATCTCCGGCAGGAAATGACCTTCCCTTTGATGAATCGCTGGTTGAACAGGGCAGAAATTTCTCCAATAAAATCTGGAATGCTTTACGTTTGGTTAAAGGCTGGGAAGTAGACGACAAGATTGAAACTCCGGAAAGCAGTAAACTTGGAATAAATTGGTTAGAAGCTAAATTCCAGCAAACTCTTTCTCAAATAGAAAAAAGTTTCGACGACTATAGAATTTCAGAAGCATTAATGTCGACCTATAAATTAATTTGGGACGACTTCTGCAGTTGGTATCTGGAAATAGTAAAACCTCCTTATCAAAAGCCTATTGATAGTTTTACTTATGAGAAAACTTTAGATATTTTTGAAAAGTTAATGAAGGTTCTGCATCCTTTTGCTCCTTTTATCACCGAAGAAATTTGGCATTTACTAAGAGACAGAAATGAAGGAGACGATATCATTATTTCAGCAATTCCGAAATCAGAAGATTTTAACGAAAAAATTATCAACAACTTTGAATATACTGAAAAAATAATAGGAGGCATAAGAACAATAAGAAGAGAGAAGAACATCCCTCAGAAGGAAAGCCTTGAGTTATTTGTAAAAGATAATGATAGTTCAGAATTTGGCTTTTATCCGCTTGTTCAAAAAATTTGTAATATCGAAAACATAGGAACTGTAGAAGAAAAACCTGAAGGGTCAATGAGTTTTATTGTTGGTTCGCAGGAGTTTTATATTCCTTTGAGTTCATCAATAAATATAGAAGAAGAAATTGCAAAACTTGAGGAAGAGTTGAAATACACCAAAGGTTTCCTGAATTCAGTGAGCAAAAAACTTACGAACGAAAGATTTGTAAATAATGCTCCTGCTGCAGTTGTTGATAAAGAGAAACAAAAGCAGGCTGATGCTGAAGCAAGAATTGCAGTTATCGAAGAGCAGTTAAAAAACTTCGGTAAGTAATTCATTTACAGCCATATATTATGCAATCTAAATACAAACATATATTCTTTGATCTCGACAGAACTCTCTGGGATTTTGAAACCACTGCATTGGAGGCTTTTAATATTATTCACGAAAAATATAAGTTATCCCAATTTGGAGTTAAATCCGGAAAACACTTTCATGATGCATATACCTTCCACAATGAAAGGCTGTGGAATTTATATCGCGTAGGTGAGATTACAAAAGAAGTATTAAAGGGAAAGCGTTTCCATTTAACACTACAGGAATTTGGTTTAGAGGATAAAGAGTTGGCAGAAAATATAGGTGAGGATTATACGACTATAAGTCCTAAACTGGTAAACCTTTTTCCCAATTCAATTGAAATACTTGAATACCTCCATGATAAATATAATCTTCATATAATTACCAATGGGTTCAGCGAAGTACAGGCTGTAAAGTTGAGCTCATCGGGAATGGACAAGTTTTTTCAGAAGGTTATAACTTCAGAAGAGGCGGGAGTAAAAAAACCTGATTTGAGAATTTTCAAATATGCTCTTGAAAAAGCCAAAGCAACTTCAGGCGAAAGCCTTATGATAGGTGATGATTATGAGGTAGACATTGTTGGTGCGCAAAATGTGGGATTAGATCAGGTTTATTTTAACCCTCAACAACTTAATAACAGTAACGGTTGTACTTATGAAATACAAAACTTGATAGAACTTAAAGAATTCCTTTAGAATTTTAGGTATTATCAATAGAACCTGGCGGCTACGTTTACTTCTTTTCCGTAAATTGTTATCCCATTACTCTTAACAACAGAACCCTTTTCTATTAATTTCTCTGTTTTGGCATTTGTAATATCCACATTTTGAAGTGAAATTTCTGCAGGACCATATTCTGGTTTTTTCTGCAATAGAACCAATCCATAATTACAATCAACTATTTTGGTATCAACAACTTCTATAGTTGAAAGGTCTTTGGAAGCGATTCCGATATTTGCTTTTTCTATAAAGCAGTTTCTAACTTCCAAATGTGAATCTTCGCCTCCACTAATACCTTTATCCTCAGTTCCTGAAATGCTAGTATTGCTAATCAATATTTTACTTCCTGAAAAGTCGATTGCATCATTTCCGATATTTGCAAACTCAACATCTTCAACCAAGCCTGTACTGAAATCTGAGTCGAAGGCATCGCCATAAATATAGTTGAATGAAGAATTAGTAAGTTTAAAATCAGATCTAATTATATTTAAAGCATCTTCACATTGATTTCTATAAAAAGTTACATTATCCAAATCCACATCCGATTCATAAAAGGT
>JBFFLX010000161.1:0-7764 GCA_041554435.1 Bacteroidales bacterium | reverse complement strand
TCGAAATTGAAACTATGAAAATAAGGGTGTTTTGATAATTTTCCTCACGCAAATAGAAAAAGGACCTAAGTTAAATACCTAAGTCCTTGATTTCTATGTAGCGTGATCCAGAATTGAACTGGAGACCTCCGGGTTATGAATTGTTAATTGGTATTTTTTGAATAATTAACTAATTGATAATCAGGCTATATATTTTAAGAAATTTTAAAACTGTATTCAGTTTCGTATTCATTTGTTAAACAAATATTTGATGCAATGTACTTAAAAAAAGGCAGTTATTTACCACTATTTATTTTAAATAATTATAGTTTATTAATCTTAAAATTTTAGATAGTTTTTTTTTGTCAAAATAGAACGCCAATATTCAAAACCTATTTCTTGAACTTTGTGCTTCCTTAAACACAATTTGGGCAACATAAAAATTCCATTAAACAGTTTTATTATACCATTTATAGCATTAACGCAATCAGGATTAATTACAAATCAGGCTTATTCTTTCCAAATTCCCAAACAACACCTTCCAAATAAATAATGTTCATCATACACCAAAACTGTTCAAATGATAGTTGAGGTAGACCATTTTCTTTTACATAAAAAGAGAAGTTTTTAGTGTATTGCGTCATTTGCGATTATCTATTGCAAAGTTATTTCTGAAAGATTACCGCTTGAATCTGATATATTACAACAACTTAAATCTTAATTCCTGAAAATTTCTCCATCTATTAATTTTTTCCACTGCAAAGCTATATTATTAGTTCCCAAATGCATGATACTCTCTTGCGCATTCTGTTTACAAAAGGAATATAAGTTTTTATCCTTTATAAGCTCATTCAAAGCCTCTGCTAAAACCTTTCCGCTATAATTTTCAATTAACAATCCATTTTGTCTGTTTTTTATAATTTCATCAGGTCCTGAATTGCAATCAACAGAAACTACAGGTGTTCCACAAGCAAGCGATTCAATCAAAACCATTGGAAAACCTTCATGTCTACTCGTTAGAACAGTTAATAGAGCTTTTTTAACATAAGGAAAAGGGTTGGATATATAAGGCATAAAAATAATGCTTTTTGTTAAGGATAATCCCTTGACAATTTTTTGGACATAATTAAGATCATTTCCACTACCCAAAATTAGTAATTTTATTCCATTTTCTTTTAGATTAGATAGCCTATAACCTTCTATTAGTAGGGATAAGTTCTTTACTTTTTCATCAATTCGACCGTAAAAAAGTATATACTTTTCAGAAAAATCTATTGAATTATTTGCTTTTTCGTTTATAAAATTTAAATCAACATGGTTATATATCCTAATAACATTTTTAAGATCATATTTAGCTTTAATTTTACTTTCTATTTTTTTACTTACAGCAACAATTTTGTAAATATCTTTATATAAAATTTTTACAATAAATCTGTTTGTGGTAACATTGTTTTCAAAGTTATAACCATGAACCATAGTTATAACTTTCGCTTTACGAAAAAAATACTTATATAATATAAATTCCTTAAAAAAATCATTTCTTGATCTGTTGTCGATTATTACATCAAATTTATTTTGATTTAAATACGAGTATAGAATTAATGTCTTACTTTTCTTGCTTTTATTTTGCTTTAGCTCTAATTCCAAATTTAAAAGTTTTCCCAAATATTCATAATCTATAGCATTTCTTTTTATTACAATATGCACATCAAACCCCAAATTTGACAACAAAATAGAAAGTTGTGATCCAAATCTTTCAGCTCCTCCGTTGCTCAGGGATGTTGATAGAATGCATATCTTCTTCATTTGTTATATGATTAAAATTTGTTAAATATAACAAATACGATTCTTATTATTAGGAGAATATAGTAGATTTCACAACTACTTTAAAGAAAGATTGTAATTGATAAATATATCCAACTATTTATCATCATTATTGAAATAAGAGTATAGCCTGTATCAACTTGCCGTAAAACGTGAATTTGTGATTTTAATCGAATTTTTTTCTTAAATTTGAGAATATAGTATTGCTAATTGAAAAAACTCGCTATAATATGAAAAAGCTCACTATAATAATACCAACATTTAATGAAGAAGATTTTATTGAAGGAGCAATTGAAACTTCCAGTTTTGCAGACGAAATTATAGTCATCGATTCTTATAGTACTGATAAAACTTCAGAACTAGTTAAAAATTACAACGTAGTTTTTATTCAGCATCTATTTGAAAATTTTTCCGATCAACGTTATTTTGCGGCTAAACACGCTACAAATGATATGATTTTATTTGTTGATGCCGATGAACGCATCTCCAATTTACTTAAGGAAGAAATACAAGGCATTTTAAAAAAGGATAATCTTTATTCAGGTTATGAAATCTTGTTTTCTAATATTTTTATGGGACGACGAATGAAATATGGCGGCTTTCAAAATAGCTGGAAATTACGTCTTTTCAATAAAAGATTATGTTGGTATGATGAGGACATATTGGTACACGAAAAGATTATTGTTAAAGAAGGAAAAACAGGGAGACTAAAGAATGCTATGGATCATTATACTTACCGTTCATGGAATCACTTTATAAAGAAGAAACAACTTTATGCTGAACTACAATCTCAAGAATTATTCAAGAAAGACATTAAGCTTAATGTCTTTCATTTTGTAATTAAACCTATATATCGTTTTTTATATCAATACATTTTTAGGGGTGGGTTTTTAGATGGTTTTCCTGGTTTTGCAAATGCTTTTGTGAATGCCTATGGTGTTAGAACCCGATACATAAAACTATGGTTATTACGTAATAATATGAAATAAGGAACCTCAACAAAGAACTTATGTATTGCATAAAAGTGGTGGTTAAAGATATTAATGGGGGAGAAACAATAGGGAAAATATGTATTTTTAAGACAGATTAGAATAATACACTACAATAAATAAATGCACTTAAAAGGTGTGAGGAGAGCGCATAACACGTGTAATATGTATTTCGAATCATTTATAACTTTGATACGAGTATTGCAACAGCTAATTTTATTGTTGTTAATTGTTGTTGCAATGATTAATGTAGATGTTTTTGTTTCATTTAACACCATTGCAACATAGCTATAACACTTAATAACAAGTCGTTCCAACGTCATAGAAATATAAAAAAAACCAATTTGGATTACTTATAAATATCCTAACGCAATTCCTCACGCAAATAGAAAAAGGACCTAAGTTAAATACCTAAGTCCTTGATTTCTATGTAGCGTGATCCAGAATTGAACTGGAGACCTCCGGGTTATGAATTGTTAATTTTTATTTTTAGAAAATTAACTAATTGATAATCAGAGTGCTTTATTTCTATATTTTATAAAACTGTGTTCGTTTATGTGTTCGTTTGTTATACAAATAGTTGCTGCAATTTAGCGAAAAAAACTTGAATATATACGTTTAAAAACTCGAATAAAAAATGATTGATAAAAAATTTCAAATTTTTATAGACATTTATATTCAAGTTTTTTTTACAATATTTATCCTTTTAATATTTGACAAAAGTTTGAATACTTCGAGTCCTGTGTAGACTGAATATCCTGATGATCACATGATCATTAGGATATTTCATTTTTAAAATTATTTCTGTGTCGGTTTTTGTGTCAGTATAATCTAAAAGGTTTTAAATTACCGCCAACGATCTCGGCTATGAGTAGTTGCGTGGTTTAGGAATTAACTTTGCAAGTACACACCAAGTTTGGAATTCCGCAGGAATTTCCAAAGTAGGCGAGACCAAGCAATTACTTATAGCCATTGTTGTGCTTTCGTTATTTTTTTAATTCTTGCTCAATTAATTCTAAAATTTCTAAATTATTTATTCTAATACCCTTAAGTTCTTCCAAATAATTATATGATTTGAAGATAATATCTTGTGTATAGTTTTCAAATAGCGGATCCTTAAATAATCCAACGAAGTCAGATGGATGAGTGCTTCCGTTCCTTCTGATTATATTTTTAAATATTTCTGTCACTTGGGTATACTTATGTAATAATGGCCAATAGGTTTCATTAGTATATTTTCGAAGGATTTCAATTTCTTCATACGAATCTACAACCAAGTCCTCCCAACTAAATAATAATTCTATTAAGCGCTCATTTTCAATTAAGTGAATATCTCCTGACGATATTGCAGAACGCAATGCCCCGTTAATAGGGTTATAACTATATCCATGTCCACCATGCGCAAGGTTTTCTTTAAGCACTGTATTGTCTGTGACATAATTTATAGAATCGATAAGATCTCTTGATTTCCTAAATTTCAAAAGGCTTTGTTCTTGGTGGTAATATACAGTGTCTAATCTCGTAAGGCTAACTTCAAAATCGGTCTTTAAGGTTGCTAATACTTTCTGTTTTTGTTTGGCGTTTACGCTATCGTTTCTCCATTCATTTAATTGAATGGCTATTAAAATACCAATAACCACAAGAATAATTTCTCCAATTGCGTACTTAAAATACTTTCCAGTTTTGTTTTCCATAAGTAAGTTTTGGCGAATTTTTCGAAAGAATTTAATCATTGGTTTTTATTGTTGAAAGTTCGATGATACGATCGATGGTCCCTTTGATCTCTAATAGCTCGTCACCACTCTTACTATCTTTGCCTAGTATGGTATTTAAGTTGGCCTCTCTCAAAAAGAATAGATTCTCGAAGTTGAAGGTAGTAAGGTAGTTTTTATCAAATCTATCATCCGTCAGTCCACTACGCCGCCAAGCAACATTAGATGCTAGCTCTGGAAAAAGATGATCATAGAGATTTTGTACCGCAATGTCTTCTTCTTCTTTATAGTCGGCTAGCACATCCTCCCATGATACTAAGAGCGCTCTTAACTCAGGATCGGAGATCAGATCGAACGTGGAAGAGTTGACCAAAGACTTGATCACTCCTTGGGACGGATTGAATGTGTTCCAATTCCCCCAATATTCCAAACCTTTACCCAATGTGTCCAGATTGATTGTTTCTATATTAATAGGAAATCGCGAAATCATTTTTTGAGTACTAGCTAAAGATCGCTCATGTACAAAGACAACACTATCCAATTGGGTTCTATTTTCTAGGAACTCCTTATGAAGCGCCTCTAACAGCAATTGCTCTTTGTCTGCTTCCAGACGCTGTTGATTCCAGTTGCTTACTTGCAAGGCTAGTAGGATCCCAATCATGACTAACACAATTTCGCCAATGGCATATTTTAGGTATTTGCCTGTTTTGTTTTTTTCCATAAGGTCGTATCTAATTTTGCGAAAAAACTTTATCATAATCTAATTTAAATAGTTAGTTCGTCCGCAAGCGGCTATCTCGCCCAAATGTCCAGTGGACATTTGATTTACTGTGTAAATTTTGGCTCGATAATATCATTGGCTATAGGTTGGTATTCAAAAACCAAAAGGTTATAAGCAGGTTGAATGGATTCACCTTTATTTTGTTTTTTCTAATTCTTGTTCTATGGATTCCACTAGTCCTTCAGCTCTAGATTTGACCACTTTAAATATATTTACTACGGATAATTTTCTGGATATCGCATACCTAATTTGATTTCTGCTTTTAATGGATGATAATTCTTTTATAAACGTAGTTTTCCTTTCCAACTCATTTTCTAAAAAGGGCATTGAAAGCGTATCATTAAGTATTGGTGCTTCAAAGTGTTCACCTAACCTCCAATAATCAGTTGCTTTTAATGCATATTCAAAATCCCATGAAACTCCCATTTCTAAATAATTGGATACTGTCGTGTAATAAGTAGTAATTGAGTTCAATAACTCTTCCGAACCAAGAATTTTAGTAGCGCCAACATTCTTTAATTTTTCATATGAAAGATCGACAATCTTATATCTAGTACTATTCGTTGGTAATAAATTGTATATGGAATCGCTGGAGAATAATTGGTAATCTTCGGAAATTAAAAGCAGCCGACTAGAATTGATGTGTTGGTTGAAATTATCAATCTGTCGATCAAGAATCGAAATATCAGTTTTTAGATCCTTTATCATATTCTCTAATAAACCAATGGTTTGATTTGTTTCTTTACGTTTTTCATTCCAATTATTTATTTGTAATGCGAGCAATATCCCAATCATTACCAATACAATTTCTCCCAAAGCATACTTGAAATACTTTCCAGTTTTGTTTTCCATTAGCAAGTTTTGGCGAATTTTCCGAAAGAATTTTATCATTGGTTAGCGGTTGGTTATAATGAAGCACAACGGTCTGTATATGGTGCGTTGCCATCCCGATGGGTGGCTATGCATTATATACCTTGTTGTGCTTACGTTATTTTTTTCTTGATTCAATTACTTTTATTAAATCAATTGCTTCTTTTTTTTGGTCTGTTGTCCTATAATATTGTCCCAAATCTAATACATATTGATGCTCCAATTCTGCTCCAAATTGTCTGTCATCTTTGGCGGATTGAATAAGTTTTTCCATTGTTACCTCTGAAGAATAAGTGCCTAGCCCCAGCCTGTGTTTCGACTTATTTACCATCATCCATGTTTCTTGATTCTCCCAACGTTCCGCATCTTTTAACTCATCTACTTTTGCATAATAATTTTGTATTCTATTTGCTAAGGATTGGGTTTTAATAAGATAGAATTCGGCAGAACTTATGAGCCCATTATAAGCAGATCTATTTCCATCAAGGGTCTGTAAATGTGATATTACTGAGTTGGGATAAATGAAATTTTCGCTATTGTATTCCTGAAAAATTGTATCTTCTGCTCCAAAACTCCCTAATCTATCTGAGCCTATTAGAATTGCCTTAATAACAATAATTCGTCTCTTACTTGTTTCAAGAATCCCCGTCATTTCTTCAATTTCAGATTCTAAATCCTTTGTTAGATTTATTAATTGACTATCTATTCTTAATTGAGAAATTCTATTTTCATTCCAGTCATTTATTTGTAGCGCGATCAAAATACCAATAATGACCAGTACGATTTCACCAATAGCATATCTCAAATACCTGCCGGCCGGCAAGGCAGGCTTTCCAGTGTTGTTTTTATCTATAAGGTCGTATCGTTTATTTCGAAAGAATTTTATCATCGTTTATTGGTTGTTTATAATGAAGCACAACTTGTTATATCCGTTTAATATATAACGTTTATCAATTATATTGTTTGGATAACCGTATGTTTTTGTTTTCTTTATCCGTTTTCTAATCTATATTTTTTTTAAAAATAAACACATGTTTTAACTTGAAATATAGAAATAGGTTTAATTAGATTACTACAATTATTATTACGAATATAGTTAATTAAATATCAGATGCAAATTAGGTGTTTCTATTAAACAAATTGCACCTCGAAAAATATTAGCAAAAAATGAAACTGATTTTACTTTTTTCTTTGTTATTCTGAGGGTAAATTGGAATTTTAAAACGGATTAAGAATTTAATACGGTACAAATTTCGGTACAAAAAAGAATATAAAATTATAAATAGCTGATAATGTGCGTTCTGAAATTTTAAAAAAAGTCCCGTCCAAACCGGTAACTTTAAATAGGGTTAATGTCAAATCTTGTATAGTGTAATAGCTAAAAAAAACCCAAGCAATTTGCTTGGGTTTTTTTGTGGTTTGTTGTGGGATTGAAGTCTTAGATAAATAAAAAAGGGCTTAAGTTAAATACCTAAGTCCTTGATTTGAAGTATCGTGATCGAGAATTAAACTGGAGACCTCCGGGTTATGAAAAGAAAAAGGACCTAAGTTAAATACCTAAGTCCTTGATTTCTATGTAGCGTGATCCAGAATTGAACTGGAGACCTCC
>JBFFLX010000160.1:0-7864 GCA_041554435.1 Bacteroidales bacterium | reverse complement strand
ATACACCAGAATTGAATCTTACAAATGACAAAGTTGAAAAAATTGATAAAGTAGTTGAAACCTTGTATGAAAATGGGCAATTTCAAGGTGCAGTATTGGTTTCAGTCTATGGTAAAGTCATTTACAAAAAGGCTGTTGGATATGCAAATATCAAAGACAGTATTCCCAATACAATTGATACAAAATTCAGAATAGCCTCATTTACAAAACCATTTACTTCGATGCTAATACTCCAATTGGTTGAAGATGGACTAATTAGTTTGGACGACAAACTTATTGAATATTTGCCAGAGTTCAATATTAAGGGAGCAGAGCACATCACAATTTATCAATTACTAACCCATACAGCAGGAATTACAGGACATCCTCGAATTTCCAATTTGTTAGATATTGAAAAACAGCATTATACCAGAGATGAATTTCTAAAACTAATCAAGAACTATGATCTTGTTTATGAACCTGGTGAAGGAAAAGAATATAGTAATTTTGGATACGGATTATTAGGATTGCTTATTGAAAAAGTTACAGGCAAATCATACGACGAAATAATGAACGAGAAAATCTGTAATCCTGCAGGAATGACCAATACATTGTCAGATATTACAGAAATTCCCATTGAAAACAGAGCGGTAGGATATACTCATTATTATTTTACAGGAATTGGAGAAGCACCCTTTCTGGATATGTCTTTCTGTTTAGGTGCAGGTCAATTACTATCAACAGTTGAGGATTTATTTTTATTTGATAAGGCTTTATACTCTGACAGACTACTGTCTGAAAAATCAAAGGAACTTTTTTTTAATGATTTTGGATGGTTATCAATGAGATATGCATACGGAAAAAACTCAAAAAAAATACAATGCAATAATTTGGACGGAAGCATAAACGGTTTTCAAAGCCATACGCAAAGGATTGAAAAAGACACAGTGCTGATTGTAGCTATACGTAATATTAAAGAAGAAGTATTCGAAAATCAAATTGTAATAAAATGGCCAAGTGCCATTGCATCGCCAATAATTTCAATTCTTTATGATGAAGATTATGAATTAGTGAAGAAATCTGGTGCACTTTTGGTTTTCAATACATTAATTAAATCAGGTAAGGGTGTAGCAGAAAAAAAATTCAATGACATTAGAAAACAAGAGAATAAATATTACATTGATAAGAGTGAATTTGAGTTTTTTGAGAAAGAATTAAGAAAGAAGAATATGAATACAGAAGGCGACATAATTCAATCATTAATACAGGAAATTTAAAGAAAATCGCAGCATAACAAAAAATATAGTGCATTTGGCAGATAGTGCTAATATTAAAGATGATAGCAATAAAGAAACATTGTAATAAATTGAAAAGTTGTAGCATTGCAATGCCAAACGCAGCATATTCAAAACTTATACATACAAAAATGTTAGGAAAATTCTACAAATTATGAAAATATCAACGGACAGATTAACACTTACAGAAATAAATTGGGATGATTTAGAAGATATCCATCAACTTCATTCAATATTTAAGGTTGATGAATTTAATACAGTTGGACTTCCTAAAAACATTGAAGAAACCAGACAGAACATAAAACCTTATGTTGAGGCAAAAGAAAAGAATCCTCAAACGAATTATACTTGGAGTATAAAACTGACAGAAACAAATGAATTTATAGGACTTGCTGGAATTAGTTTATCAAATGATAAATTTAAAATTGGTGAGATTTTTTACAAGTTTTCACCTAATTTTTGGGGCAATGGCCTTGCAACAGAGGTTTCACGAAAAATTATTGAGACAGGATTTGAAAACTTTAAACTACATAGAATTACAGCTGGATTTGCAGTTGAGAATGTAAAATCAAAAAGAGTGTTAGAAAAAAGTGGACTGGCTGAAGAAGGAGTTTTACGAAAGATTTTACCAATAAGGGGACAATGGGTAGACAGTTGTATTTATTCAATTATTGAAGATGAATATTGGGAAACTAAAAACACGAACCACTAACAAAAAATATAGGTCATTTGGCGGATAGTGCTAATTTTGAGCATGGTAACACTTAATAAAATGTATAGCTGTTTGATAGGTTAGTATTTTAAAATGCTAACGCCCTATATTCAAACCGTTAGCAATAATTATAACCAAATGAATAGTAAGAAAAAAATCATTAGAACATGGAAGGGGTGGACTTCACTAGAAAACGCACCGATTTATGAAAATATGCTTATTAAAGAAGTATTTCCTGAAGTAAAAAGAAAGGGTGTTGAGGGTTTGGAGAAGGTCAGTATTTCAACAATGGAAAAGGATGATGAGATGGAGTTTTTTCTTGTGCTTCAATTTGATTCGATAGAATCTGTAAAAATGTTTGCTGGTGAAAAATATGATATAGCATATATCCCAGACAATGCAAAACGTGTTTTATTGAGATATGATGAGACTGCCCAACATTTTACCTTGAAAGAAGAATTGGTATTAAAATAAAACTATTGTCAACAATGTATAAACGGCATTAAAACGACCGCTTATAAGCGACCGTTGGCAGTAATTTTAGAAAACGACCGATAATAAATAATTTACAGACTTAAAAAAAAACGACAATGAAAAATGTAAATCTTAACACCTTATTACTTCTAATATGCATTGTTCTTTTAATTATTTGTGCATATGGAATTTATAATCAACCCACACTTGAAGAAATTGACCAAAGAATAATGCATTGGGGTCAGCACTTTGGCGCGACTTTTTCAAACTAATTTTTTAGCAATAATTCTAATGAAACAAGTATTGCAAATAATAATCCTTTTGACAAGTATGACTTGTTTCTCACAATCAGCATCAAATAAAATCGATTTGATTGGAACATGGAAGTATTACGTAGGATATTTTGAATGCAAATTAATACTAAATGGAGATAGCACGTATAAATATCAAATAATTGGAGATTTAAATAATTTAAAATCAGAAGGATTTTGGAGACTAGAAAATAAGAAGTTGATATTAAATAGTCGCAAACAGAAGCCGAATGAAGCAATGGTTCATGCGAAATATAACGACTCGATAAAAGGAGTAAAATTTTCAATCAGAACAGAAACTGGACAACCAGTTTGTATGGCACATATTAAAATTGAAAATAACCTGACTGAATTAGATACTTTGGTTGAGAATCAATGTGAGTTATTCGAATTTCAAGATATAAAAAACGTCCAGAAATTCACCATTTCATTTATTGGACTAAAAGATGTTGCATGGACAGGGAAAATGAATAAAAATTATTTTGAGATAATTATGGTTGAGGAAATGGACGATTATATTTATCAGACTAATGAGACATGGAAAATAAAAGGTGACAGACTTTATTCTCCAACAAGTAGAAAAGACCGGAGAGGGTTTGGTAAAAGAACTAAAATAAATTATTTTAAAAAAGAAAAAACTAATGCCAACACGGGCTCATAAGGCAATGCGCCCTCCTTGCTCCGCTGAAGCTTCGCGAAGACGAGGCGGGACGCAACGGCTCATAGCCCAATACGTTCCCACTATTTGGTTAATTAAACAGATGTACGTATATTTGTACAATAATATGTACTAAATATATTTAATATGTTAACAGCGACAATTTCGGACTTTAGGAAAAACATTAAAAAGTATCTTGATTCAGTTACTGATAATTTTGAGACTTTGATTATTAATCGTGGAAAAGACTCTGGAGTAGTTGTAATATCATTGGATGAGTATAATTCATTGACAGCAACTCAACATGAACTTTCATCTAAATTGAATGAAACAAGACTTGATTCAGCAGTTGAGAAATTAAAAAAAGGATCCTCCTTTCAAAAAGGCTTGATTGAATCATGAGATATGTTTTTGTAGACGAATCATGGGAAGACTATTTATATTGGCAAAAAACCAATAAAAAATATGTCAAAAAAATTAATGACTTGTTAAAAGATATTTCACAGACCCCATTTACGGGTATTGGAAAACCAGAGCCATTGAAACATAAGTACAAGGGGTTTTGGTCACGTAGAATTGACAACGAACATAGATTAATTTATGCAGTTCGGGATGATGAAATTTTGATTGCAAAATGCAGATTTCATTATGATTAATACAATATTAAACTGTGGGAAACACAGGCTAATAAGCCATAGCGCCATCCCTGCTCCGCTGAAGTTTCGCCAAGGCGAGGCGGGACGCAACGGCTCATAGCCCAATACGTTAGGCAAAATACAACCAATCAACATATATTGTCGTCTATTTAATAAAAATCTATGCTATGAAAAGACTTTTATTAATTTTTATAACCTATTTATTTAGTGTTAATTCGATATTTTCTCAACAATGTCTTCCTGATGGAATTATATTTACATCACAAGATATGATTGACAACTTTCAACAGAACTATCCAGATTGCACTGAAATACAAGGCAATGTAGTAATTACTAATCTTGACAATTTGCATATTACTAACTTATCAGGATTAAGTGTTATTACGTCTATTGGTGGAGATCTTATCGTTAAAGATAATCCCTGGTTATCAAATTTTTTTGGACTGCATAACTTAAGTTATTTAGGAGGCAAATTGGAGGTCAATAATAATGGGATACTTACTAACTTTTCTGCTATTAATAATCTCAATTCAATAGGAGGGAATTTATCAATAATTGACAATGGAGATTTACTCAATATTGATGGCCTAGCCAATATTACCTCAGTTAATGGAGATTTGAAAGTTATGGGTTGTCATGAATTATTAAATCTGGGAGGATTATCTAATTTAGATTCGATTAGCGGAAATTTTAATATAACAGGTAATGATGACCTGTTAGATTTAATAGGCTTGGGAAATTTAGTTTATATAAATGGCGATTTTCTATTGAGTTATAATTATTACCTTCAAAATATTAATGCCTTAAGTCAATTGACAACTATTAATGGAAATATCGATATAACTTCTAATTGGGAATTAGAAAATTTAACAGGTCTTTTAGGATTAAATCAAATAAATGGAACTATCACGATAATCGATAACAACAAACTCACAAGTCTGCATGGTCTAGATAATATTGATCCAAATACTATAGCAGGAATAACAATAATCTTTAATAATGATTTGTCAACATGCGAAGTTGAAAGTGTCTGTGAATACTTGTCTAATCCAAACTTTATTGCTAGTGTTGGCAATAATTCGGATAACTGTTATACGGTTCAAAATATAATTGAAGCCTGTATGGTAGGCGTTGATAGCAAAATGCAAAACAATATTGAATTATTTCCAAATCCGGCAAGAACATATATTTGTATTAATAATCCTGATGGCTTAGATATTATTGAAGTTTTTATATATGATAATCTTGGTCAGAAGTTATTTGAGAATAGCAATGGGAATAGGATTAACATATCTGGTCTCAAAAAAGGTGTATATATTGTTGAAATTGTTATGAATGAGTCTATTAGCAGGAGAAAATTAATAGTAAATTAAAGCACTGTGCCTAACACATGCTCATAAGCAATAGCGCCCTCCTTGCTCCGCTGAAGCTTCGACAAGGCGAGGCGGGACGCAACGGCTCATAGACCAATACGTTGTGGGTAATTTGTAAGTAACAGTAACATTTCCGTGTTATAGATAAAAAGAATAGTATAAAATCATTTAATGGACGATAAAGAAGAACTCAGGCGTTTAATTAATGAAAGTAAAGAGAAAGATCGAAGTTTTTTTGGAAGTGGATTTGACTCGTTAGAAAACTTAAAAACAGCAAGGTTTATTACGCCAATAATTTCCCTTTCTGGTTTTGTAAGCATTTTTTTGGACAATAAAAGTGCCGGAATAAATGAAATACAAGCGTATTTTGTTGGTATTTTTGTTGGAATATTTGGAATAATATTGAGTATAATAATTTGGAAAAAATATGGTCGATTAAAAAGAAAAAAACAGGAAAGAGATAAAAGAATTGAATATTTATTAAATAAATTAAAATAAACTACCCACAACACAGGCTCATAAGCCATAGCGCCCTCCCTGCTCCGCTGAAGCTTCGCCAAGGCGGGGCGGGACGTAATGGCCCATAGCCCCATACGTTGTAACTAATTCGAAAGAAGTGCATACAAAAAAAAATAACTATGAAAAAAATAAAAATAGTACTGGTAGTCCTTATAGGATTACTAATGGCAAGTTGTAATTCGACTACCAGCGAAAAAACTACCCTTGTTACAGACGAAAATGGATTTGCAGTCTTAACCGATGAACAGATTGAAAACATTGTTAAACGATCTTACCAGTACGTTGCAATGTATAATGTAAACAACAAGTTTGCTCTAAAACAGGGTGGATGGAACACAATAGCAGCAGATACTCAGTTGAAAGATCATACTTTGACTGATATAGCTCGTCCGAACAACGATAGTTTCTATACAAGTGCTATGCTTGATTTAAGAGGTGAACCTATCATTCTGGAATTACCTGCATTTGATTCAAAATACGTTTCATTGATGGTAACAGCCTACGACCATTATGTTGATGTGCCAAAAACAACGCGAAATGGCGATTTTCAGAAGCCCGAAAAAATCCTATTCTATTCAGATAGAACAGATGGTTACAACGGCGAACCCGAGCAAGGTGTGGATATGATCTACAAAACCACCGGCGATTTTGTTTCTGCTGTATTTCGCATCATGCCCCATGCCAACGACCCGGAAAGATTTAAAAAAATTGTTGAAACCATTGGTGAAATAAAAATTCAAACTCTTTCAGAATATCATGGTGAAGAATCTAAAATTGCTAAAAAGATTAACTTCCCGAAAGTAGGTCAAACGGATCTGGATGTTTTTAAAAACAACCTTCTGGAGGTGATGCAATTTGTTTTTAATCATATTTCATTTGATCCAAACGATGAAGAAGATCAGGCTGTCATAGAAGCCTATAAGCCTCTGGATATTATTCCTGGAGAAGAATTTAATCCTGAAGGTATAAAGATCGATGGCGAAAAATTCTATGCTGTTGCTAAAAACATACAACTGGAATACCTCGGAAAACTGAGTGATCCAAATCTGCTTAAAGTCATGGCCCCGAAAATGTTCAAAACAAAGGGCTTAACCGACCTGGAAACAATTCTGACGGTATCAATTATCGGACCTATTGGATTGCCAATGGAAGAAGCAATGTACCCCTCGGTTACCACCAGTAATGGAGAACCCTTGAATGCAATTAATGACTATATTATAAAAATGACTAAAAATCAACTGCCACCAGCAGGTGCATTCTGGTCCTTAACCCTGTATGACAAAGCGAACGGATTTTTTATTCCTAATGACCAAAAAAAATACAGTGTTGGCGAAAATGCCGGATTCAAACTTAATGCCGATGGTGGGATTGAAATTTACGTAACTGCTGAGAAACCAGAGGGTGTGCCCGAAGAAAACTGGTTGCCCATTAACCGTCAGGATCAGGAGATAGACATTATATTGAGAATTTATGTGCCTGATATGGAAAAAATGGAAACATGGACAGCACCAATTGCTGAGAAAATAGAATAACTGGCTACAACATTTTGTATAAGTAATGGCCGGGAAAGTAATAAATATCAGGGTTTGTAGTCCGCTCAAACTATATAGCGGTTTTGATAGGAAAGAAGCCCGCAATCTGCCAATAATCATGCAATCAATCTTTACATTTATTTAAAAAACCGATACTAAAATGAAAAAAATAACATTTGACATCATTGTGATTTTAATAATTGCACTTTTATTAATCATTCTTAATCAGTTTGACTTACTTGAAAAATCAGCGAAATTTATGTTTATACCTATTTTGGCATTTTACTATGTCGGTCAATATGTGGAAAGAAAATTTCAAAAATGACATATATTCTATCGCAGCTGTGAGAGATTT
>JBFFLX010000159.1:0-7883 GCA_041554435.1 Bacteroidales bacterium | reverse complement strand
ATTAGCGACTTATATCATGGCTTCGAGAAAGAAATGACCAGAAAGGGTATAGGAACAGTGTCGGAAATATATGATGGTGATCCTCCTTTTGAAGGCAGGGGTGCAATATCTCAGGCATGGAGTGTTGCTGAATTACTGAGAATAAATCAAATGATTAAATAAAATTAGTGTTTACACTAAAAAATTATAAAGTAAAATGAGAATATTAATGTTCGGTTGGGAGTTTCCTCCACACATTACAGGCGGCCTTGGAACAGCATGTTTTGGACTTACAAAAGGTTTGTCGAAACATGGTGTTGAAATGATGTTTGTAGTGCCAAAAGCATATGGTGATGAAGATCAGAGTGCTGTGAGGATAAAGAATGCCAGCGACATATCCTTCGATCTTGAAGATTCGGAGTACAAAGAGTTTTGGAGTAATATAAAATATATGGAAGTTGGCTCAAACATAATTCCATATGTAGATCCTGTTGAGTTTTCTAAGGTTTTTGAGGATAATAAAAAAACCGGAGAAAAATATACCAGCAATGTGTTTTCAAAACAATATGAGTTTTCTGGTGCCTATGGTGTAAACCTTATGGAAGAAGTTGCTCGTTATGCATTGATAGGTTCAGGTATAGCAGCTAAAGAAAAACATGATATCATCCATGCCCACGACTGGCTTACTTATCCTGCCGGAATTGCAGCAAAAAAAGCCTCAGGAAAACCCTTGGTTGTTCATATGCATGCTACTGAATTCGACAGAACAGGCGGGGACGTAAATCAGGTGGTTTACGATATGGAAAGAGAAGGTATGGAAGCCGCCGACAGAGTTATTACTGTTAGTAATCTTACCCGTAAAGTTGTAATAGAAAAATATGGAATAGATCCGGGAAAGGTTGTAACAGTTCATAATGCAGTTGATCAAAATGTTTCAAAAGAAATAATAGAAATAAAAAGAAAGATGAAAGAAAAGGTGGTTACCTTTTTAGGAAGAATTACTTTCCAGAAAGGCCCCGAATATTTCATCGAAGCAGCATATAAAATTCTCCAAAAAGATAATAATGTGAGATTCGTTATGGCAGGATCGGGTGATATGCTCAACAAAATGATTGAAAGGGTTGCTCATCTGAAGATAGCAGATAAGTTTCACTTTACAGGATTCCTCAAAGGTGACGATGTAACAAATATGTTCGCTTTGAGCGATGTGTTTGTAATGCCTTCTGTTTCAGAGCCATTTGGAATTGTTCCACTGGAAGCAATGCGATCGAATGTGCCTGTTGTAATTTCAAAACAATCGGGCGTTGCCGAGGTTCTAAAACATGCTTTTAAAGTAGACTTTTGGGATGTGGATGCCATGGCAGATTCAATTTATGGATTATGCCATTATGAAGGCCTTTCGGATATGTTCAAAGAATATGGTAAAATTGAAGTGGAAAACCTGAAATGGGAAAATGCAGCCAAAGAAGTTAAAAAAGTTTATGAATCAGTTTTGTAATAAGTAAAATAATTAAAAAGAATATAAATACTCAAAGCATAATATTATGATGCCTGAGTTTAAAAAAATAAAAAATATGAGGTCAATTTGTTTTTATTTTCAAGTTCATCAACCATACAGACTAAGAAACTACAGATTTTTCGATATCGCTGAAAAGCACGATTATTTCGACGATTATAACAATAGTTTTATCATGAGAAAGGTTGCTAAGAAAAGTTACCTTCCAATGAATAAAATTTTACTCGACCTGATAAAAGAATATGGGTCGGCTTTTAAAGTGAGTTTTTCAATTTCTGGCTCTGCCATCGATCAGTTTGAAGAATATGCTCCTGAAGTTTTGGAGAGTTTCAGGAAACTTGCTGATACTGGTAATGTGGAGTTTATGGCCGAAACTTATTCGCATTCACTTGCGGCTTTGATAAGCAAAGAGGAGTTTCAACGTCAGGTGGAAATGCATACTCACAAAATTCAGCAACATTTTGGCCAAAAACCTACTACTTTCAGAAATACCGAGTTGATATATTCCGATCGTATTGGTGAAATGGTTAACGATATGGGTTATAAACTTATGCTTTCGGAAGGAGCAAAGCATGTTTTGGGATGGAGAAGTCCTAACTATATGTATGCAAGCGCTGTGAGACCTGAATTGAAATTGCTACTTAAAAATTTCCAATTAAGCGACGATATTGCTTTCAGATTCTCACAACATAGTTGGGAAGGCTGGCCTCTTACATCTGAGAAGTTTGTTGATTGGTTAAATAAATCCAAAGAAAGTGAAGAAACAATTAATCTGTTTATGGATTACGAAACTTTTGGGGAGCATCAATGGGCTGAGACCGGAATATTCGAGTTTATGAAATCATTACCTGCAAGGGTATTCTCACATTCTGATTTTGGATTCTCCACACCTTCAGAATTAGCAAAAAAGTTGCAGGCTGTTTCTCCTATTTCTGTGCCCAATGAAATTTCCTGGGCCGACGAAGAAAGAGACCTGACTGCATGGCTTGGAAATGATTTGCAGGATGAAGCCTTCGAGAAATTATACAATCTGCATGAGAAAGTAAAGCAGTGTGAAGATCCTCAAATTTGGAAAGACTGGTTGTATTTACAAACCTCCGACCATTTCTATTATATGTGTACCAAATGGTTTTCCGATGGCGATGTCCATAAATATTTCAATCCCTATAGCACACCTTATGATGCATTCGTAAATTATATGAATGTACTTTCCGACTTTATAATTCGTGTAAACGAGAATACTAAATTTGGAAAAGAAGGTTACGAAGGTGTTAAACAATCAGCATCTGATTTATTTGATAAAACTTCTGAGGCAGTAAAAGATAGCGTAAAAAGAGCCAATAAAAAAGTAAAAAACGCAGCGGAAAAATCTAAGGAGATAAAATTAGAAGACATTAAAGATATGTCGAATGCGGCTGTGAAAAAACTTTTAAAGGAAGTTGATGTGGAAGAATTAACTGCCGCTCTTAAAGGTGCTGAAAAAGAGGTGACAGAAAAGATTATCCCAAATCTAAATAAAACAGCCAGAAAAAAATATGATGAATTACAATCAGAATTAAAGAAAATTAATAAGAAAGAAATAAATAAGTACAGAAAGATTGTAGAAAACAAAATTGCTGATATTTTTGGCAAAAAATGATAATGAATAGCAGACCGAAACTAAAAATAGCAACTGAAAGAATAGATGTTGTATTGGATGCGATTTTATTGGCTTTTGTATTAGCAATTATAATTGTTCCATTATACTACCTTAATGTTTTGCCCGATAAAATCCCACTACATTTTAATATGAGTGGGGAGGCCGATAATTATGGAACTAAGTATTCAATTCTTATAGTTAGTGGCGTTGCGGTATTTCTAGCAATTGGTTTGTGGTGGTTAAGAAGGTTTCCTCATATTATGAATTTTCCTGTTACCATTAACAATGCAAATGCCCCCGGCCAATACCGTCTTGTTATAAGCTTTTTAAATGTAGTAAACATTCTAACAACTTCAATCTTCCTTATTGTAATTTTATTAATTGTAGAATCTGCTGTAGGCTCCGAAACCATTATTTATAATGTGTTATTGTATATCAACATAGCTTTAATATTCGTCTCTATGATAATTTACTTTATCAAAGCCGGTAAAATAAATAAAAAGAAATCGTAAATAACTAATTAATAATATAATACATCGTATTTGTGCCACAAATTAATCTTCATGATAATTATTGGTTCTTAACAAATAGATATGTTATTTTTGCGCTCCGTTTAAGGACCGTAGTTTGATTTAAATCCGAAGTTTAATAATGAATAATAAACCTGATTTTATATTTGAAACCAGTTGGGAAACCTGTAATAAAATAGGAGGTATCTATACTGTTGTTTCTACCAAAGCAAGAAGTATTACCGAAAAGTTTGGTGATGATTATATCCTAATTGGCCCTGATGTGTGGAAGGGAACCGATGAGAACCCTGACTTTAGCGAGGATAATAATTTGTTCGCAGACTGGAAACCTGAAGTTGAGAAACTAGGCTTGAAAATGAGATGCGGCTACTGGAATATAGCAAGTAGGCCGAAAGTAATTTTAATCGACTTTACAAATTTGTTTCCCTCAAAGGATAAAATATTTGCTAAACTCTGGGAGCAGTATCAACTGGATTCACTTCACGGACAATGGGATTATATTGAACCCACAATATTTGGTTACGCAGCCGGAATGATAATAGAAAGTTTTACCGATTTCTACCTTTCAAATAAATATGTTGTTGCACATTTTCATGAATGGATGACCGGTAGCGGATTGCTCTATCTGAACCAGAATTCACCTCATATCGGAACAGCATTTACTACACATGCTACAGTTTTGGGCAGATCCTTAGCAGGAAATGGTTTCCCTCTTTATGAAAAATTAAAAGAGTATGATCCGGATGTTGTTGCAGAAAAATTTCATTTAAGAAGTAAACAATCCATCGAAAAACTTTGTGCCATTAAGGCAGATGCATTTACTACTGTATCTTCTATTACAGCCAAAGAATGTGAACAGTTTTTTAAGAAAGCAGTTGATGAAATTACCATAAATGGTTTCGAAACCGATTTTGTTCCAAAAGGTGCCGAATATAACAATAAGCGCAGTGAAGCAAGGAAGAAAGCCCTTGATATTGCCTCTAAAATCAGAGGGAAGAAAATTGATGATGACGCATTTTTAATTATAAATAGCGGTCGTTATGAATATAAAAATAAAGGGATCGACGTTTTTATTAATGCTCTGGCAAATTTGAAAGATCAGAATTTGAAGAGAGAAGTTGTGGCTTTTATCACTGTGCCTGGAAATCATAATGAACCTTATGCATTATTCACCAATAAGGGGGCAGGCATTGAGAATAAATTCCTTACTCATCACATTCATAATCAGGAACATGATCCTGTTCTTAATCTTGCCTACGCAAAGGATTTGAACAACAACAATTCTAAAGTTACCCTGATTTTTGTTCCCGCTTACCTTAATGGAAACGACAGAGTGGTAAACCTGAATTATTACGACTTTTTAATTGGTTTCGACCTGAGCATTTTTCCATCATATTACGAACCATGGGGTTATACACCTTTGGAAAGTGTTGCTTTTGGAATACCAACAATTACAACTAATTACGCTGGATTTGGAATGTGGGTAAACGATAATTTTACCGACAATAAAAGTGTGGTTGTAATCAACAGGTTTGAAAACAACGATGAGAAAACAGCACAATTGATTTCTGAAAATATTATCGATTATTCTGAAAACGATAATGCTTCAAGAATATCTGCCGATTCCAAGAAAGTTTTTCAAAAGGCTTTATGGCAGAAATTATCAAAAAATTATTTTAAAGCATGGGATCTTGCAGCCAAAAAGGCATCGGCAAGAGCGCCCGAAAGAAAATTATTCAAGAAAACAAAAAATTCGAAAGTGGAAGCTGAACTAAAATATAATATGCCGGAGTGGAAAAAAATTCTTGTACAACCTGCCTTACCTGAGGCCTTGATGCCATTGAAAGAAATGGCTTTTAATTTATGGTGGTCGTGGAATTATAAAGCAGAGGAATTGTTTGAGTCGATAAACCCTGAATTATGGAAAGAAATAGAATATAATCCTGTACAACTTGTGGAAGGCCTCTCAATGGACGACGTTGATAAGATGCTGGCCAATTCAAAATTCATGAAGAATTTGAAATCTGTTTATGCCGACTTTAGAGCATATATGGATGAAAAACCATCGGAAGAAGAAAAGAAAGTTGCTTATTTTAGTATGGAATACGGATTGCATTCCAGTTTAAAAATTTATTCCGGAGGACTTGGAATACTTGCAGGTGATTATCTGAAACAAGCCTCCGACTCAAATAAAAATCTTTTTGGAGTAGGCTTGTTATATCGTTTCGGCTATTTCAAACAGGTGCTTTCACATAGTGGTGAACAAATAGCAGATTATTCTCCACAGAAATTTACTCAATTACCAATTATACCTCTTAGAGATGAAAATGGCGAATGGGTTTATGTAAAAATTGCGCTGCCCGGAAGGACAGTTTCTGCAAAAGCATGGCAGGTAAATGTGGGAAGAATAAAATTATATCTTCTTGATACCGATATAAAAGCAAACCCGCAAGAAGATCAGCGTATAACGCATCAGTTATATGGTGGAAACAGTGAGCATCGCTTTAAGCAGGAAATGGTTTTAGGACTCGGTGGAGTTCGATTGATAAAAAAACTTAATCTGAATCCTGATGTTTTTCATAATAATGAAGGCCATTCAGCATTCAGCGGATTGGAAAGAACAAAGAATTTCATTGATGAACTAAATATTGATTACGAACTGGCTCGTGAACTTGTAAGATCAACAACTTTATTTACAACTCACACTCCTGTTCCTGCAGGGCACGATGTTTTTGAAGAACATCTTCTAAGAGCCTATATTCCACATTTTTGTGATGCTTTCTCCATTAGTTGGGAAGAGTTTATGTCTCTCGGACGTTTTAATCCTCACAATGGAAATGAGAAATTTTCCATGAGTGTCCTTGCGGCAAAACTTTCACAGGAAGTTAATGGTGTTAGTCGTATTCATGGAAGGGTGTCGCGTGAAATGTTTGCCGGCCTTTATCCCGGCTACTTTGCCGATGAAATAAATATAGGATATGTTACAAACGGAGTTCACTACTTTACATGGACCGACAAGATTTGGCAGAAACTTCATAAAACTTATTTTGGAGAGGAATTCGGAAAAAACCAGCACCTGAGTGAATACTGGAAAAAAATTCATTCTGTACCCGATGAGCATATCTGGGATATTCGCCTTAAGTTGAAATCAAAACTCATTGAAGATTTGAAGGTGAAACTTAAAAACGATATGACTGATAAGGCTGAAAATCCAAAGCATACGCTGAGTGTATTATCTCATTTTAATGAAAAAGCGCTCATAATTGGCTTTGCCAGAAGATTTGCTACCTATAAAAGAGCGCATTTGCTATTTATGAATTTGGAGCGTCTTGAAAAGATTATAAATAATGAAAACAGACCTGTTTATTTCTTCTTTGCAGGAAAAGCTCATCCTGCTGATAAAGCAGGACAGGATTTAATTAAAAGAATAGTCGAAATATCGAAAATGCCGGCCTTTGTGGGTAAAATCATTTTTATCGATAATTATGATATGACATTGGGTAAGTTGCTTACAAGCAGTGTAGACATATGGTTAAACACTCCAACACGACCTTTGGAAGCTTCCGGAACGAGTGGAGAGAAGGCCGTAATGAATGGGGTGGTAAACTTTAGTGTTCTCGATGGCTGGTGGGCCGAAGGTTATAAACCTGATGCCGGATGGGCAGTAGAAGAAAACAGAACATATGAAAACCAGGGTTTCCAGGATGAACTCGATGCAGAGAATATTTATAATATCCTGGAAAATGAAATTACAGAAATTTATTACGACCAGGATAAAAATGGAGTTTCTGAAAGATGGGTTGGCTTTATTAAAAATAACTTTAGTAAAATAGCACCTGAATTTACCATGCAACGTATGGTAAACGATTATTATAGAAAATTTTATGGAAGACTGTTCGAAAGGAAAGACCTCGTTTATGCCAACGATTTTAAAATTGCAAGAGAATTAGTTGAGTGGAAAAAAACCGTTCTTAATAAATGGTCGCATATAAAAATTGACAGCCTTGAAGTTCCCGATGTTGACAAAGGAGCAGTGGAATTCGGAACAAGGTTTTACGCCGAAATAGTTCTCGATTTGGCAGGACTGTCGAAAGATGATATTGGTATTGAAATAGTAATGGGTAACAGAAAGAATGGCGATTTAAAAAGCATTTTATTCAAACAGGAACTCGAATCGACATATATAGGCGAGGTAAAAGCAAAATATGTTTGCGAATTT
>JBFFLX010000158.1:0-7915 GCA_041554435.1 Bacteroidales bacterium | reverse complement strand
TCTATTGCATATCGACTAAGACTTTCATCCATTTTGTAAAAACCAAAATGGTGAAACTCTAAATCGGGATTACCCTTGCTAATGCAATAGTTCAGCTCGTTCCTTACTTCCTATTGCATAAACCGGGTTTAATACAATTCTCTTTTTGAGTTTTAATATGTTAATGTATTAACACTATTTGCCTAATATTTAAATCCTTATATAAAAAATCATCTTTAAAGAAGATGTTAAATGAAAACAATTTTTTTTTGTTAATTTTTTCTAAAAAATATTACGAATACGAAACTGTTTTTAAGAATCTTATGTCAATAGTGTATATTCGCAATTAATAATCGTTCTAAATAAATAAATCTAAAATGCTTATGAAAACTATTTACAAATTATTATCTATTCTAATTATACCCTCAGCGCTTTTGCTCTACAGTTACAGTAGCGGAAGTCCTGGTGGAAAAACTGGGTCAACCGGTGATGGTGGAACAACTTGTACACAATGTCATGCGGGTACTTCAATCCCTCAGTCGAACTGGATAACCACCGACATACCTGTTGATGGATATACAGCAGGTGAAACCTATACAGTAACAGTTACCGGAACACATACAGGTGTTGTAAAAATGGGTTTTGAGGTTACTGCAGAAAATACTTCAGGAACCAAAAAAGGCATGTGGACTCTTACGGATGCCACAAGAACCAAGTTTACTAATGGTAATGCTGCGGTTACTCATACATCTGCTGGTAATGTTCCCAGCGGAAATACTAATACCTGGAGCATGGACTGGACAGCACCGGTAGCCGGTACAGGATCAATCAAATTTAATGCTGCAGTTAATGCAGCTAATGGTAACGGAAATACTGCAGGGGATCAAATTTATACAACATCGCTTACAGTAAGTGAGGCTGTTATCCTGAATCCTCAAATTGTTGATGTTACACCCGATAATGCCGATCAGGGCTGGAGTGGTAATGTTGTAATTGAAGGTAATGAAACTTCATGGTTAGATGGTGTGAGTTCTGTATTGTTTAAGTTTAGCGACAACAATAGCATTGTGCTTACTCCTTCAACTTTTGTGGTTAATTCCAATACAGTAATTACTGCTTCATTTGATATTCCAATAGATCAGCAAATAGGGAGTTATGACGTATTTGTTGATGCTTTAGTTGAAACGGAAGCATTTGAGGTTAATGAAGTAGTACTTAATCCTCAAATTACAATGGTATCTCCCGATCATGCTATGCAGACTGAAACGGTAATACTTGAAATCTCTGGTAGTGAAACTTCATGGACAGATGGTGTTGGTAGTGTGATGCTTAAATATCATGATGATAATATGATAATGTTGTCAGCAGAAAATATTATGGTTGTTAGTGATGGACAAATTAATGCTACATTTAGTATTCCTGTTGATCAAACTATCGGACTTTATGATCTTTATGTTGATGATTTGATGCTTGAAAATGCATTTACTGTTGATGTACTTATTGGTATAGCACATAATTTTGAAGATCAAATTAATATTTATCCGGTTCCGGCCGATAACTTTATAAACATCAATCTTCCTGACAATTCAGAGTATCGAATTGTAAGTCTTGATGGAAGAATTGTAAACGGATTTGAAAACTCTAATAACAGCAGAGTTGATATCTCAGGTTTACAAAAAGGTGTTTACTTCGTTCAAATATTGAACTCCGGTAAGTATTACAGCAAGAAATTTATTAAACGATAATATAATCAATACTTATCTTGAATCCGTCTAGCCTCAGGCCAGACGGATTTTTTTTTATACATTTGAAAAAACCTTTGATATGGAGAACATTTGTTTAGAGTGTGGAAAACATTTGATAGGCAGGATAGACAAGAAGTTTTGTAATGACCTTTGCAAGAATAATTACTACAACAAAAAATACAGGGAAGAAACCTCCTATATGAGAAATATAATTGGTATCCTGAAGAAAAACAGAAAGATATTAAAAGATTTAAACCCTGATGGGAAAGTAACTGTTAAAGGCCAAAAACTCGAAGAAAAGGGCTTTAATTTTAAGTATTTTACAAAAATTTACAAAACAAAAACTGGGAATGTTTATTACTTCTGTTTTGAATATGGTTATTTACCATTGGAAAACAATTTTTATACTTTGGTAATAAACAAGGATATATAAAAAAATCCCAAATACAATTTTAAAAAACCATATTTGGGATTCTCATTAATAAATTTTTCCTTTAAACCTTCAATCTTTCTTTGAAAGGAAGAAAAGTCATAAAATCGGCATGATGAACAATATAGGCTTCCGTTGTACGCTTAACCATATTTCCTTCGCCTGCATGTGTAGCAATGATGTGACAAACTTCAGCAGGAACAGCTGCTTCTTCAGCAAGACTTACACCCGAAAAAGGATGGCGTAAATACTTACCATAAGTTCCCTGAATTGCTTTTCCATTTTCATCAAGAACATATTCAAGTAATTTACCCACATCAGCCAAAATAGCACCTGCAATTAAAACGTCCATATTTACAGGAAGTTCGCCATGATACATTTCATTTATTTTGTTTCCTGCATCTCTTGCAATATGCACTACCGATCTTTTATGATCCATGAAAGTAACTTTCAAATCAGGACCACAAAGTAGAGTAAAAGGTATTTTATTGAGGTCATCAGGACTTAAAACGCTTCTTTCGAGAGCCAACTCCCATGTTTTTTGGGTTGCTAATCTCAAATCATCATTTTCTATCCAATTGAGTTCCGGCCAAAGTTTATATACTTCTTTTTCCATGTCTATTTTATTAGTGCATAAAAGGTTTATAATTTTGCAATTATAGCATCTGCCATTTGTGTTGTGGAGGCTGCTCCATTTTCAACAACATCTGCTTTACCACGCATTTTCATCATATCGTAAGTTCTTACCTTGCCTTCCGAAATAACATCTGCTACAGCTTTCCTTATTTTAGTTGCTTTTTCTTTCTCATCAATAAAATCGAGCATCATACATGCTGATTCTACCATGGCAATAGGATTAACAATTGAAGTTTCGTAATCGGCATATTTTGGTGCAGAACCGTGTGTAGGTTCGAAAACTCCAACTCCGCTATCGGGATTAAATTGTGCTGAACATGCAAATCCCAATCCTCCAATTAAACCTGCAAAACCATCAGAAACTATATCTCCAAACATATTTCCAGCAACTATAACTCCGTAATCTTCAGGGTTTTTAGTTAACCACATCATTTGAGCATCGATATTAGTATTCCATAGTTCAATATCAGGATAATCTGACTTCTGCATCTGCTGTGCCATTTTATACATCATGCCCGATGTTTCACGAATTACATTTGGTTTTTCACAAACGGTAACCGACTTATATCCAAAGTTTTTGGCATGCTCAAAGGCTGCTTTTAGAATTCTGCTGGTAGCCTTTTTGGTAAAAATTCTTGTGGAAACAGAAACTTCTTCTTTTGGAGTTTCTCCGAAATTACTTACAAATTTAGGATGAGTCATCAAGGCATCATAAACCTGCTGACCCGGGTTCGACCACTCAACGCCACCATAAAGTCCTTCGGTATTCTGGCGGAATATAACCACGTCAACCTCGGGCTCTTCTATATCGTCACCTTTGCCTCTTCTAATAAAATTCAAAGGATTTCCCTTATACGAATGACATGGACGCATGCAAATATCCAGCCCAAAATGCTGACGTAAACCAACAATGGGAGAGGAATAAACCAGGTTTTTTTCTTTTAAACTGTCGGAAAGTTCATCAAAAGCAGCATCTTTTGGTTTGGATGTTATTGCTCCAAACAATCCAATTTTATGTTTTTCCAATAAATCGATAGTCCTTTGTGGAAGTGGATTTCCTTCTGTTTTCCAGAATTCCCATCCTATATCGCCTTCAACATAATCGGCTTCAAAACCTGCTGCATCTAATACGCGAATTGTTTCTTCCAAAACTGCCCTTCCTATACCATCGCCAGGAAGTGAAACTATTGTTCTTTTTGCCATTATAATAATAATTTAAGTTCAAAAAATATAAGCTACAAATATAGTATTGTGATGAAATCCACAATGCTTTTTAAGCAATATTTTTGACTAAAAATGAACAATTTATTTAGTTTATCAGAATTCTAAATAACAGTATTCCAATCGATAAACCAAAAATTAGTATAAGCAGAAAAATTATTACCTTTCGGCTCTTATTTCAGATGATAATTTATGTTTACAGAAAAACGTATTCCTAGTTTATTTCAGGCTTTATTTCCGATAGTTGTTTTAATAGTTCTGTTAAGTTTTAATGTAATATTATTTGAAGATACATTGGAAGGAGCCAATCAGGTAGTATTGATGTTAGTTGCCGGTTTGGTTGGATTAATCGGTTACAGGATTGGTTTTCGCTGGACAGAAATGCGTGCTCAGATCGTAAAAACCATAAGTTCGGCATTACCTGCCATCTTAATTTTACTTTTAATTGGAGCATTGTCAGGAACCTGGTTAATAAGTGGTGTGGTGCCTGCCCTAATCTATTACGGACTGAGTTTTTTAAGTCCGGTTATATTTCTGTTTGCGGCCGTTGTAATAAGTGGAATTGTTTCCCTGGCAACCGGTAGTTCCTGGTCGACTATTGCTACTATAGGTGTTGCTTTAATAGGTATAGGAAATGCCATGGGATTTAACGAGGCGATGGTAGCAGGTGCTATAGTTTCGGGTGCTTATTTTGGGGATAAAATGTCGCCACTTTCCGATACAACTAACCTTGCTCCGGCTGTAGCTGGAACCGATTTGTTTACTCATATAAAATACATGACATTGACCACCGTTCCTTCAATGTCGATTACCCTGATTTTATTTTTAATAATTGGTTTTAACCACGATACTTCCGCCTTTATAAACCAGGGAAATGAAGTGCAAAATGCTATATCATCCACTTTTAACATAAGCCCATGGTTGTTTCTTGTTCCTGCAATTTTATTTACTATTATTATTTTAAAAGTACCTCCTTTACCGGCTTTGGCTGTTGGGGTTTTGCTTGGGGGAATTTTTGCAGTTATTTTCCAGCCCCAAATTATAGAAAGTTTATCGGAGCATAGTAGTAATTATTATCGCGACTCATATATAAGCGTGCTAAAAACAATTTACGGCTCAACTGACATTGATACGGGTGATGCCAAGATGAATGAATTATTCAGTACAGGAGGTATGTCGGGCATGCTTCCAACTATCTGGCTTATACTTTCTGCCATGTTTTTTGGCGGGATGATGGAAGCCACAGGAATGCTGAAAAAGATAACTGTTTCAGTTTTAAAATTAGTGAAAAGTGATGGCTCATTAATTGCCTCAACAGCAATGAGTTGTATATTCTTTAATATTACGGCATCAGATCAATATATGTCGATAGTTGTTCCGGGAGAAATGTATAAGGATGCGTTTAACGACAGAGGCTTACAGCCTGAAGTATTGAGTCGTACGCTAGAGGATTCGGGAACTGTTACTTCTGTTTTGGTGCCCTGGAATACAGGTGGCGCAACTCAGGCAAGAGTACTGGGTGTGCCTACACTGGAATATCTTCCGTTTGCATTTTTTAATATTATTAGCCCCTTAATGACAGTACTTTTTGCGTATTTGAAAATAAAAATAAGGAAGTTTAATACATCAAATAAAAGACCTGATATAATCAACAATTAATATGAATCTTAGCAAAGTAAAAGCAATAATCTGGGATTGGAACGGAACCTTACTAAATGATGTTGATATTTGTATCGATTGTATGAATCAACTTTTAACCGGAAGAAATCTGGAACCCATCAATAAGCAAAAATATCTGGAAATTTTTACTTTTCCCGTTAAGGATTATTACGAAAAAGCAGGTTTCGATTTCAATAAAGAAGCATTCGAAGTGCCTGCTCTTCAATTCATAGAACTTTATCACAAGAATCTAAAAAACGCATCACTCCACCATTTCGTAACTGATGTTTTAAACTATTCCAAGTCAAGAGGTATTCAACAATATGTATTATCGGCAATGCAGCACGACAGTCTGATTAAGTCGCTTAAAGACAATGGTATATATGAATATTTCGTTCATATAAATGGCATTGATAATCACTATGCTCATTCAAAAGTGGAAATGGGTTTTGATTTATTAGATAAAATTCCTTTTAAAAGAGAAGAAATGGTTTTAATTGGTGATACACTTCACGATGAAAGCGTTGCTAAAGAACTTGGCCTAAAGTGTATTTTAATTGCCGGTGGACATCAATCGAAAGTAAGGCTAAATGTTAATGGAACTAAAGTATTAAACAACTTAGAAGAATTAAAAAAATTATTTTGATAAAATTTATTTTATGTCTTCCACATTATCTTTTTTAAAGTCCTCCTCACTAACTGGATTCCCTTGTTCATCGAAATACTCCCAATTTCCTATTTGACGGCCGTTTTTATATTTTCCTTTTACCTGAATTTTACCATTAGGATGGTAAAGAGTAAATTTTCCAACCAACACATCATTTTTATAAGTGCCTTCTGTCATTAGTTCGCCATCAGGGAAATATTTTTTGTAAGGTCCTTCTTTAATTCCATTAAAATATTCTATGGTCTCAGCAACATTTCCCGTTTCAGGGTAAAATGTTTTTGTTGTTCCATGCAACACACCTTTCTTATATGTTTCCGAAGACAAAAGTTTTCCGTCTACATCGCTGTAAAACAGCCATATACTATCTCTTTTCTGCTTGATATATTTCCCTTCAGCCATGGGCTGTGAATTCTCATGATAGGTTTTGGTCCTTGCCACAATTCCATCGGTTGAAAATACGGTAACAGCCTTTATTTTGCCTGATTCGTAATAATATTTAAACTCACCAAAAGGATGGTTGTTTTTGAACTGGCCCTCATAACGTGGAACTCCGTTGGAATATGTTCTTGTCCATACACCTTGTTTCTGACCATTGGCATCAGTTTGATTTATATTCTGTGAGACCAGCGATAGCGGAAATAATACTACTGCTATTACGAAAAGTATTGACAAATTTTTCATTGATTTATTTTTCATTTCATGCAAAAATAAAGCATTATTTGATTTTATAAGATAATACGTTCAAATGATATTAAAATTGTATTTTCGTTGCTTAATTAATATTTTAAGTTTTGAACGAATATTCTTCCAAATTATTAGAAAATACTGTAAATGAATTGTCTCGTTTACCTGGCATAGGGAAGAAAACTGCCCTGAGGCTTGCTTTGCATATTTTAAAAGAAGATAGGAATTATGCCGTTAATTTGAGCAAGTCGATAATGAAAATGCGCGAGGATATTATTTTCTGTGAAAAATGCAATAATATCTCCGATGAAAAGATATGTGGAATTTGTTCAAATCATAAAAGGGATGAAAACTTGATTTGTGTTGTTGAAAACACACAGGATGTAATTGCCATTGAGAATACTTCACAATTTAATGGCCTATACCATGTGCTTGGCGGTATCATAAGCCCGGTGGAAGGAATAGGGCCAAACGATATATTTATTGGGGAATTAATAAGAAGAATAAGCACTGAAAAAATTAATGAAATTATTCTGGCTTTGCCCTCCACAGTTGAGGGAGATACAACGGCATTTTATATTTATAAATTGCTCAAAGACTTTGATATTGAAATAACTACGATAGCAAAAGGGATATCCATAGGGGAGGAGTTGGAGTATGCCGATGAGATAACTTTAGGTAGAAGCATTCTAAATAGACATCCATTCAGTAAATTGTAGAAAAAAACCTAGTTTGTTTTAAATAGATTTATATTTTTGTAACGATTAAAAAAGATCGCTTGAAAACAAAAACGATGTCATATTATCTCAAGAAAAGTTTAATGTCGTTTATGACATTAGCCTTCTTCTATTTGGTTATAGGTGATCTTATCATCATTCACCAGAAGAAAATATG
>JBFFLX010000157.1:0-7948 GCA_041554435.1 Bacteroidales bacterium | reverse complement strand
TCTTCAATGGCTGAATATTTTTCTTTTAATGCTGTACGGGCAGGACCTTTACCGTTAATGGTATTTTTAATTCCCATTCCGTGAGCAACTTCATGGAACATGGTGTTTGAGAAGAATGCATCGAAAGTAACAAACTGACGCTGGTCGGGAGCAATTAAAACATCTGCTATTGGAAGCAATATCTTATCAAATTTAGCCTGCATGGCATTTTTTAACTGAAGTTTTCTTGTTCCTTTTTCAAGTTGTACTCTCTCGTCATTAGGTAAGTTTATGGCAATGGTTTTACCTGCCATATTACAATCGCCTGCATAATACAATACGTCGTATGCATTTAAATCCACATCCAGTCCCGGAGTTTCGGCTTTATAAGCCTGTTCAACAGGAAGTTGTGTTTGTAGTTGAGGAAGGAATGCAGCATATTTCGAAAGTTTGTCGCTCCATTCAACATCCTTTAAAAGAACATAACCTTCATGGGCCGCTTTATAACCAAAAAGCCCGTCGGTATAGTTTTCGATAGGTCCGATAACAATATCAACTAAGTTGTCTTTCATATCAAGCCAGGCCATATCGCTTTCAAAATAATCGTCGGTTATTAAAGCATGAGCTCTTAGTGTAAGGTATTTTTTAAATCCGGGATCTTCAGCAAGTTCGGCGGCCTCAAGCAATAATACCGATGCTTTTTCAACATACGGTTTAAATGCCTCATGATACCAAACGGTAGTTAATTTACCATCTTCACCTCTTTTAACCATGGTATAAAGACTGGCTTTATCAGGGTTAACCCAGGCTTCAAATTCTTCTTTTGTCATATCCGTAGGATAAAACATTGCTCCTGCTGGTTTTGGTCCGTAATCTTTAATAAAAGGAGCCAGATTATTTAGTTCATCCCAGGGGCCATAGTTAATATCGGCATAACGACGTAGTGCAGAATCCTCAATGGAGGATAAAAACGCATCCTTATCACCAGCATTTTCCAGCCAGAAAATATTATTCATAATATCGGCTGCTTCAAAGAGTTTTTTAAGCATTTCCTTCTGATTATCACTCAGATGTGAAATGTCGGCTGTGAGAGTAAACTCAGCATACTTTTTCATTTTATAGGCTTTCTTTTCTGTTTTTTCGGCTTTTTCTTTTTCTACATTTTCACATGATGTAAAAACCAAAGCGAAAGACAATACTATCAATAAACTATATCTAAACATGGTGTTTGAATTTTATTTTCCGCTTAAAGCGAAATTGTTTCTGTTTGCGAAGATAATAATTAGTTGATTAATGAGTAAATTTACAAAGAGCATCAGATTGGCAAACCTTATAGAAAATGCGTCAGGTGGTAATTAAAATTCGACAAGTCGAAATCGTTAATGGGACAAGAGGAAATCCTCAATGCATCAAGTCGGAATTATTAATGTGACAGTACGAAATTTGAATAATTATAGTAGGGTTTAAAAGGAATTGAATCTTATATCAGATTGCTTCACCCCATTAACTTTTCGTTAGTAATGACTACAACCTGGCAGGGGTTCGCAATGACGTTACTGTCATCACATGGCAGTCGCGTCATTGCGAGGAGGTTAGCCTTAATGTCTTTCTTTTATCCAAGTCTACATGAGCGACGAAGCCTGTCTGCCGACAGGCAGGGAATCTGATTGAAGAGTGTAGTGGTAACCTATGGTAATTTGACTGACGCTGTAATTTGGTGTGTTATATGAAAACCTGTCTACAATAAATTACTACAAATAAAAAATTAGTCCCGCCATTAACAAAAAATTGTTTTCGGCAGGACTAAGGGAGAATTATATATGAAACCATTCCCAGTGGGAACAATTGTATTAACTCTGTTTTTTAATCTTATCATCCTTGGAAATACCATCCAGAACCTCAATGTTTATTCCGTCGGAAAGTCCGGTTTTTATATATCGCTTTTCAAAAACCTGAGGTGCTGTTTCCACTTCCACATAAACTGTATCTTTTTCAAATTTCAAAAGGCTTTCGGGAATTGCCAAAACACTATCTACACGTGCTAAAACAATGTTTGCATTGGCACTGTATCCTGCTCTTATAAACTGATCTTTCTTTAATTGAACATCGGCTTTTATTTCAAACTGAACAGCTCCGTTTACCTCTGCTCCTTTGGGAGAAATTTGTTCAAGCACAGCATCAAAACTTACGTCTTCCAAAGCACCGATAACCAAAATAAGCGGCATACCTTCTTTAATTTTACCAACTTCCGATTCATCGATATTACCTTCGAAAACCATTTCGCCCATATCGGCAACATTGGCAATGGTAGTTCCCGCATTGAAATTATTGGATTCGATAACCTGGTTACCTATCTCTACAGGCACATCAAGTACCATCCCGTCGATGGTTGAACGAACCATCGTATTTGTTTTTCCTCCCGAATTTTTAGTCTGGCCCTCTTCAATAAGTTGCAAGGTTTCTTCGGCAGTTTCTAACTCTTCCTGAGCACTTTTGTATGCAGTTTCATAGGATTCGAAATCGGCTTTTGCTATAACCCCTTTTTCCAAAAGTTCAAACTGACGGTCATAGTTTCTCTTTGAATCAGTAAGATTAATTTTTGCCTTTTCTATTCTCGACTTGGCATTGTTGAGGTTAATCATATCAGGAATAATTCTGATACGGGCAATTAAATCGCCTTTTTTAACCATGTCGCCTTCTTCAACATATATTTTTTCAATAATCCCAGATACTACAGGTTTTATCTCTATTTCCTTACGGGGATTTACTGCTCCTGTAGCGGTTGTTTTCTTAATTATATCCATAACCACAGGGGTTTCGGTTTCAAATACAACAGGTTTATCCTGCGACTTTTGGTATAAGAAATACATGGTAAATATAATTGCACCTACGGCAATCAAACCCAATAATATTTTAAAAAACTTCTTCATTTTTTCTATTTATTTTTTGGTAATTATTCATCTCTTAAGGCGTCGATGGGTTTGATTTGTGTTGCCCTGCGGGCAGGAATCAATCCGGCCAAAGCGCCTGATATTATTAATACTACTAAGGCAGAAACTGCCTTATTGAAATCCACTTCAGGATTATTAAACATTTCCCCGGAAGCGCCAAAATTTATGAGTGCATAGTTTATTAACTCCAGCAACCCTACACCCAAAACCAGACCAACATAGCCTGCTATGGAGGTTAAAAATACCGACTCCAGAACTATTTGTGTTTGCACTGCAAGTGGGGTTGCTCCCAATGCTCTTTGAACTCCAATTTCTTTGGTACGCTCTTTAACAACTATGAGCATAATATTGCTTACTCCAATAACTCCGGCCATTAAAGTACCAATTCCCACTATCCATATTAGAGCGTTGATACCGGTAAAAAGTGTAACCATTTTTTTAAATTCATTTTCAACATTAAATGAACCTACTGCCCTTTCATCCATAGGGGAAATTGAATGACGTTCACGCAGCACATCCTTAACTTTTTCCAATGCCTCGGAAGCGGGAACATCTTTATACGATGTCATTGAGTACCAGCCTACTATATTTCCATAATTATATGTTCTTTGTAAGGTTGTAAACGGCATAAATATTTGTTGATTTTCTCTTTCTGCCTGTTGATCACTCTTTTTCGAAGAGTAAACTCCCACTATTTTAAAATAAACACCTCTTATCCTAAGATAATCTCCAATGGGATCTTCATCCTTATCAAACATTTCATCTTTTACACGAATTCCTATTACTATTACTTTCCTTCGTTCTTTTATGTCATTTTCGTTGATAAATCTTCCGGCAAGAATATTTACGGGGTCTATTTTATTCATATCAGGATAATCGCCCTGTATACTATATGATGCTGTTCTCTCCTCTCTAACAACATTATTATCTGTACCTCCTCCTGCCTGGAGACGCGGAGCAATATATTCTAGCTCAGGAATATTATCTCTCAGGGCCTGAGTATCATCATTATTAAAATTGTATCTTCTCCCTTTAGGGAAGCCTTTATAGGAAATTGATGTTGGTTGAGTCCATACAAAGAGAGCATTTGTTGCCATATCGCCCATGCCCTGACTAACTCCGTTATGCAAGCCCTTTCCGGAGCCCAGCATAATTACCAGCATAAAAATGCCCCAGAATACACCAAAGGCTGTAAAGAATGTCCTTAGTTTATTCTTTCCAAGGGCATGCCATATTTCGGTAAATTTATCTCTGTCGAAAAGGAACATCTTTATAGTTTTTATTAATTATTCATCGCGTAAAGCAATTACCGGTTTTACAGAGGCAGCTTTACGGGCAGGCACATATCCTGCTATAGCCCCCGACACAACTAATAATACTGTTGCAATTATTGCTACATTCATATTTATTTCAGGATTAGCAAAATAAGCCGAAGCAGGAAGGAATTTAGAAATCAGTTCCAGAAGGCCTACTCCTAAAACCAATCCTATATATCCTGCAAAAGCAGTTATTAATACCGATTCCTGTAAAACAAGGCTTACAATTGAAAATGGAGTAGCTCCTAATGCTTTTCTAATCCCTATTTCTTTGGTTCTTTCTTTTACAACTATCATCATAATATTGCTTACACCAACAATTCCTGAAATAATTGTTCCTACTCCTATTATCCAAATAAACAGCCTTATACCGGCAAATAAATTCATAAATTTCTGATAGTTTTCTATACTATTAAAAATGAAAATTGCACGTTGATCTTCAGGATCGAATTTATGCTTGTCGGAAAGTCTTTGTTTTACTTCCTGAACTATTTTTTGACTCTCGGCGGCATTAATTCCATCAAAATTAAGGAGTATGGAGTTAATGGTATTACCCATATTGAAAACTCTTTGAGCGGTAGAAATTGGAATATAGGCTCTTAACAAATCCCTGTCGGATCCCGGGTCATCAAAAACACCTACTACCTTAAACATAACTCCGCTAATTTTTACATACTTATCAACGGCAGGTTCGTTATTTTTAAAAAGAGCCTCATAAACAAGTCGCCCTAATACAACCGATTTTCTGTAATCCTCAACATCTATTTGATTCAGAAATCTTCCTGATATCATTTCTGCAGCTTCCACATATTGATAATCGGGCAATATTGCAAAAGTTTCGAAGGTCCCATATTCACTTCCATATGAAATAGTACTTATCCTATCGACTCTTGTGCGTGTTGAGGTATGTGATAATTTATCAAAATCGCTTAGTAAATCCTTGTCTTCATTTTTAAATTCAACTCTTCTTCCGGGCTTCATTCCCTTATAGGCTTTTGAAGTAACACCTCTGCTAATCGACAGATAGTTAACGGCATCCCCTTCAAACTCACGTTTTACTCCATTTTCGAGGCCATAACCCGATCCCAAGAGTATAACAAGCATAAAAATTCCCCATGCCACACTGAAACCGGTAAGTAAAGTGCGTAATTTGTTTTTACTTATGGTATTAAATATTTCCTGCCATTTATCTAAATCGAACATAATAGTAGTTTTATGCCATATGCTGTGAGGCAAGCCATTCTTTACGGTGACCGTTTTCAATAATTGACTCGATAAGTCCGTCTTTCAACCTGATTATTCTTTCAGTTTCCGCGGCAATTTCTCTTTCGTGAGTAACAATTAAAATGGTTATTCCACTTTTGTGTATTTCCTTAAATATTTTCATTACCTCTATGGAAGTTTCCGAATCCAAAGCACCTGTTGGCTCGTCGGCAAGTATTACTTTGGGATTAGAAATTAATGCACGAGCAATGGCAAGACGCTGTTTTTGTCCTCCGGAAAGCTCGTTGGGTAAATGATGAGCCCAATCAGCAAGACCCATTTTTTCAAGATATTCCATCGCAAGCATATTTCGCTTTTTGCGAGGAACTTTCTGATAATAAAGAGGTAATGCTACATTTTCGAGGGCATTTTTAAAGGAAATCAAATTAAATGACTGGAATACAAAACCAATGAATTTATTTCTGTAAAAAGCCGCTTTTTTCTCACTTAATTTGGTAATTTTCTCACTGTTGAGATAAAAATCGCCATTGTCGTGATTGTCGAGCATTCCTATTATGTTTAATAGAGTTGATTTCCCGGAACCGGAAGATCCCATAATAGAAACCAATTCGCCTTCATTTATTTTAAGGTCGATGCCTTTTAATACATGAAGACTGGTTTTTCCAGTATAATATGTTTTATTAATATCTCTTAGATCAATCATTTCTTCCTATTGCTTTTTTGGTATTCAATTGCTGATTTCTTTCAGTAATTATGCCAAAAAGCGTAAGTGCCTGATCGATTGTGTTTTAGTTGTTATAAGGGAAGGTTTTCGGTGTTCGACATAAAAGCAGAAGTGTGCGCTGGCGATCATATTCTGTTCACTGTATTAAATTTCAAGTTTATCTTTGGTTTATCTATTTGAAAATTCATATTCAGGAAAAACTCATAATTAAGTTGTTATACAATAAGACAATAAATATTAAGTTTGTATCCTATATAAAAAAGAATTGCTTTGGATATTTATGCCAGGAAGAAAAGATGGAAAATTGTACTGATTATACTTGCGGTAATAATAATCAGTATTTCGTTTTTTTACACAAACATTATTGTTAGTCGTTTTGCCAAGGAAGAGCGTAAAAATGTTCAGTTGTTTGCGGCTGCAGTTAACAGAAAAGCCCGTTTGGTAAATTTTACCGGAAATTTATTCAAACAATTACAGGAACAGGAACATAAAAGAGTTGAGTTTCTTGCAAAAGTGCATCGTCACTTACTGGATGATAATGTTTCTGACGACCTGACTTTCTATCTTGAGATTATTTCCAATAACAAAACCATACCCGTAATCTATACTGACGAAAAGGGTGTGATACTCGATGCAATGAACATAGATGTTTCTAATGTGGAAAATCTTTTTGAAGACATCGACTTAATGGAAGAGTTTAGTACTTACGAACCCATAGAGGTTAAAATAAGTAGTTTCAAAAAGAACTACCTTTATTATAAAGACTCTAAGATTTTCTCAAGTTTAAAAACGGTTTTAAACGATTATATTTCCACATTCATGTCGGAAGTTACGCTAAACTCATCAAGTGTGCCAGTAATAATTACCGACAGCACGCAGGAAAATGTAATTCAATATGGTAATCTGGATAATGTAAAAATGAACAATCCTTATTACGTTGCAGAAAAACTTGATGAAATGCGTGCTGCCAACGATCCCATTAAGGTAGATTTTGAAGAGCAGGGCACTAATTATATTTTCTATCAGAATTCGGAACTACTTACCATGATGAAGTATTTCCCCATTGCACAAATATTAATTATTTCAGTATTTGCTTTTATTGCCTATTTACTATTCAGTTTTGCGCGCCGTTCGGAGCAAAATCGCGTATGGGCAGGTATGGCAAAGGAAACTGCCCATCAAATTGGAACTCCTCTTTCATCAATCCTGGCATGGATGGAATTACTGAAAATGGGAGAGGGCACGGCAGAACAGGCGGCAGATGAAATTACCAAGGATGTTGCTCGACTGGAGGTTATTACAGAAAGGTTTTCTAAAATAGGTTCTGTTCCTCATCTAAAAGATGAAAATGTTATTCCTGTTTTGGTTTCCACAATAGAATATTTGAAAAAAAGAAGTCCCAGAAAGGTAGAGTACAAACTGGATTTCGATACCGAATCGGAGATTGTTGTTCCAATAAATGCAGCACTTTTTAGTTGGGTTATAGAAAACATTTGTAAAAATGCTATAGACGCAATGGAGGGCAACGGGCTGATTACAATAAGTTTAAAGGAAGATATTAAAAATTTGATAATAGATTTTAGTGATACCGGAAAAGGCATTTCCACGCGCGAACAAAAATCAATTTTTAACCCGGGTTACACAAGTAAAAAGAGAGGATGGGGACTTGGTTTATCTCTGGCAAAAAGAATTATTAATGAATATCACAAGGGTAAAATCTTTGTTAAATCATCTGTCCTTGGAAAAGGAAGTGT
>JBFFLX010000156.1:0-8042 GCA_041554435.1 Bacteroidales bacterium | reverse complement strand
TTTCCAACGCTACCACCCAGGGCTTTAATAAATGTAAACATCATTCCACCGCCTATAATCAGGTTATCAACCTTATCTAAAAGGTGATTAATAATTTCAATTTTACCCGAAACTTTTGCTCCGCCAAGTATTGCTGTTTTTGGTTTTTTACCTTCTTTTACAACTTTATCAATATTTGTTATCTCATTGGCCATTATGTAACCAAAGAGTTTTTCTTCCGGAAAGAAATCGGCTATGATAGCAGTAGACGCATGAGCACGATGTGCAGTTCCAAAAGCATCATTTACATAAACATCAGCCAAAGAAGCAAGTTTAGCAGCAAACTCTTTGTCGCCTGCTGTCTCTTCCTTATAAAATCTAAGGTTTTCCAGCAGCAACACATCTCCTTCTTTCAACTGTGAAGACATGTTTTTTGCAGACTCTCCAATACAATCATCGGCAAATAATACTTCTGTATTTAGTTGTGATGAGAGATGTTTTATGAGATGTTTCAATGAGAATTTGTCTTCTGGGCCCGTTTTTGGCCTGCCCAGATGCGACATTAAAATTACGCTTCCGCCTCCTTCTCTTATCTTTTGAATAGTTGGTAAAGCAGCACGCATACGTGTATCGTCAGTTATTTCGAATTTTTCGTTTAAAGGCACGTTAAAATCCACCCTAACTATTACCTTTTTAGCTTTAAAATTGTAATTATCAATATTCTTCATTATTTTTATTATTTTGCTGATGAATTGGCAAAGTTAGGAAACAATAATAAATTAGGTTTGCAAAAAATAAATATTTATGGAAATAAAAACTTTAAACTCAAAACTGCCAAATACCGGGACTTCAATTTTTGCAGTAATGAGTGGCCTGGCCATTGAGCATAATGCAATAAATTTATCACAGGGTTTCCCTGATTTTCCAATATCGGCGGAACTAATCGACAGGGTAAATTATTATATGAAAGAAGGTTATAATCAATATGCTCCTATGCCTGGAGTGGTTTCATTACGCAAATCAATTTCTGAAATGTTTGAGCATAACCATAATTCATATTATAATCCCGACACAGAAATAACTATAACTGCCGGAGCTACTCAGGCTTTGTTTACGGCCATTTCAGCCTTTATTCACAAAGGTGATGAAGCAATAATTTTGGAGCCCGCCTACGATAGTTATGCGCCTGCAGTTGAAATAAATGGGGGGAGAGTTAAGCGATCTAAGCTATTATTTCCTGAATACAAAATAAATCGTGAAGAAATAGCGGCTTTGGTAAGCGGGAAAACCAGACTTTTGATAATAAACAGCCCTCATAATCCCACAGGAAGTTTATTGCAAAAAGAAGATATGGAGTTTATCCAGAAACTTTGCAAAGGAACCGATATCATCATTATAAGTGATGAAGTTTACGAACATTTAATATTTGAGAAGCATCAGCACGAAAGCGCATGCAGATTCGATGATTTGAAAAAGAGAAGTATTATTATAGGCTCTTTTGGCAAAACTTTTCATGCAACAGGATGGAAAACAGGTTTCGCACTTGCTCCGGAATATTTGATGAAGGAATTCAGAAAGGTACATCAATTTACGGTTTTTGCATCCAATACGCCAATACAATATGCCATAGCCGATTACATTAAAAAGCCTGAAAACTATAACTATCTGGGAGATTTCTTCCAAAAAAAACGCGACATATTTATAAATGCCTTGGCAGGGTCAAAGTTCAAGCCACTTACATGCCTGGGAACCTATTTTCAATTACTCGACTATAGTCAGATAAGCGAAGAAAAAGAATTGGATTTTGCCAAACGCTTAACAATTGAACATGGTATAGCATCAGTTCCTGTTTCACCTTTCTACAAATATGGTGAAGAAAACCAAAGTTTGAGATTTTGTTTTGCCAAAGAAGAATCAACACTCTTAAAAGCAGCCGAAATATTATGCAAGATATAAAAGTTTTAGCCCTTCAAAGTGATTTGGTTTGGGAAAATCCACAGGCTAACAGAGATGCCTTTGAAGAAAAAATATATAAGGAATTCCATAAGCATGACTTAATAATTTTACCTGAAACTTTTACAACAGGTTTCCCGGTTAACCCGGAAAATTATGCAGAGGAAATTAATGGAGAAACCATGATTTGGCTTAAAGGATTATCTTCAGAATTAAACACTTGTATTTGCGGAAGTTTTCTTTTAGATACCAACTCGAACTATTCGAATACCCTCATTTGGATGAGGCCCGACGGATCTTTTGAAAGATACGACAAGCGTCATGTTTTTTCCATGGGAGGGGAGCATAAAAAGATTAAAGCGGGCGAAACGCAACTTATAGTGGAATTAAAAGGCTGGAAAATTAAACCCATGATTTGTTACGATTTAAGATTCCCGGTATGGAGCAAAAACCATTATAATAAAACCTCCGGTTTTGAATATGATATGGCCATTTATGTTGCTAACTGGCCGGCAGTAAGATCATATCCATGGCGTAATTTGCTAACAGCAAGAGCAATAGAAAATATGGCTTGTGTTATAGGAGTTAACCGTGTGGGAAGCGATAATATGGGTATAAATTATAATGGCGATACCATGTTAATTGATGCCAAAGGAAATTTTTTATATGATGCCAAGGATGGAAAAGAACATAATATTAGTTTCACATTTAAGGCTAAAGAGTTGGTGGAATTTCGAAAAAAATTCAATGTTGGTTTCGACTGGGATGATTTTAAAATAACTGTTTAAACTTTACTTTTAGTTTTTCCGATGCACTTGGTAAATAATCTTCCAACAAACCATTATAATCCTCGCCTCTTTTTAGAAATTTATTGGTAAACGTTGAAGGATAAACTCCCCATTTATTAATAAACGTTTGTTTCCCCTTGTTTTTCTTGATTCTGCCCGTAGATTTAGAGCCAAAATGGTAAACTCTGCTATTGGCCATTCCTTTAAAAAGCCTAACTCCTGCTTGCCACAATTTCATTGAAAAATCCGGATCGGAATACATACCCGGTGAAAATTCCACACTCATTCCTCCTACCAAATCCCATAAGTCTACATGAAGAATGTTTGGTGGCCAGGTGCTGCCACTCCAGTCGTTCTTTTCAAAAGTAATGTAATCCTTTAGCAGTTTGTCTTCCTGAAAACTCTTCAAATCATCACCATAATCGGCAACTATAACACTTTTATTATTAGTGTTATGTGGCTCTATCATTGTTGCCGATAGCATGAATTCCTTATGGCCAATTTTATTTATTTCATCCAAAAGTACTTTATCCCACTGGGGTAAAACATACATATCGTCATTCAAATAAAGTATGTATTCAGTATTTACCAATGAACGACAGGCATTAAGCCCATAGCAAATACCAATATTTTCAGGGGAGTATACAAAGTCGTATTTTTTCTGGCTTTTAAGCCAGGAATAAGTACCATCGGAGCCCTCATTTATTATGATAATAATTTGATGCTTATATGAAGAGTTGTCTTCAATACTTTTTAAGCAATGCTTCAAATAATTGATATTATTCCAACTTGGGATAAGTATCGAAAACTTTTGGTCAGGCATTTTCTGAGCAGGCGAAACAACAATCTTTTCAAGCATCTTTCAATAAATTAGTTCCCAAAAATATACTTTTTAACTCAAATGGTAAATAATTCCTACATTAGCTATGATTGAAAGAATATTGTTGCTTATTTTGCAGCCCGTAAATTGTTTGAAATGAATATATTTATTGCAGGTGACGGAGAGGTTGGTTTTTATATTGCAGAAGCTTTGGTTAACTCCAACCACGACATTACTATTATCGATCCTCATGAGGAACTCTTGAAAATGGTTGAGTCCCATACCGATTTGTTAACCATAGTTGGTGAATCTAATTCGGTGGGTGTTTTAAAGCAAGCTGGCGTTGACAAAGCCGATCTGGTGATTTCGGTACTGCACGATGAAACAGTTAACATCATCACTTCCATATTAGCAAAAAAACTGGGCGCCAAAAACACCATTGCAAGGGTAAACACACTACAACACCTTACTGCAGAAAACCTGAAAGTTTATGAGGAGTTGGGTGTTGACTATATGATTTCTCCGGAAGATATCTCTGGTCATGAGGTTGTAAATCTCATAAAAAACCCACAGGTTTACGATATGTTCAACCTTTCTAACGATAAACTCTCAGTATACCTGATAAAAATTGAAACCGGAGCGCCAGTAAGTAATAAAACCCTTATTGATATTGCCAATGAGCACGGACCTTTAAATTTCAGGGCAGTTGCCATTAACAGGGATCAGAGTTCATTTATCCCCACAGGTACAAGCAGTTTCAAGGAAGGCGACATGGTATATGTGGTTTCCAAGCCTGATTCTCTGGACGATTTACTTAATCTTGCAGGTAAGAAAAAATACGAAATTAATAACATTATGGTTGTTGGTGGCGGACGTGTTGGTAAGGTTATTTGTAGAGAACTGGAAAATGATTACAACATAAAACTTATTGAATCGGATAGCGACAGATGCCATAGCCTTACAGATATTTTGACGGATACACTACTCATAAACGGTGATGCCCGTAATGTTGACTTACTCGACGAAGAGGGCATTGAAAATACCGATGTTTTTATTGCCGTTACCAATAGTTCAGAAACCAATATTCTTACCTGCTTACACGCTAAAAAGTTTGGTGTAAAGAAGACTATTGCCCTGGTTGAAAACCTCGATTATATCGAAATTTCTCAAAATATTGGAATAGACACTATCTTAAATAAAAAACTTACTGCAGCAAGCAATATAGTTATGCATGCCATGGGCAACGAGGTGTCGTCACTTAAGAAGTGTTTGAGTGGCATAAACTCAGATATTGTGGAATTGGTTGCAATGAAAGGTTCGCAGGTAACTAAAAAGCCAATTCGCGAGTTGAAAATTCCGGATGGTAGTGTAATTGGAGGCATTATTCGGGGAGAAGAGTCGTTTATAGCCGTTGGAGATTTCCAGATTAAAGAAGGTGACAAAGTTGTTGTTTTTGCCCTTCCGGGAATAATATCCAAGGTAGAAAAGATGTATCAGAAAACTGGTTTTGGATTTAACTAATAAAAAATGCCGTTTCGTTCAGTAATAAAATATAGAGTTATTTTCAGAGTATTAAGTTTCCTGCTAATATTCGAATCCTTATTTCTGTCGACCGGAATTTTTGTTGCATGGTATTTTGATGAGACGATGAGGCCATTTATTTATTCGGTGGCTGTTACTTTAGGTTTGGGCCTAATATCATGGTATATTTTTGGCCGTGATGCTAAAAAAGGAATCGGGAAACGGGAAGGTTACCTTATCGTAAGCCTAAGTTGGATACTTATGTCGCTCTTCGGAGCATTACCATATTTGTTCAGTGGCGCTATACCCTCTTTTACAGATGCATTTTTCGAAACCATTTCAGGATTTACAACTACAGGAGCATCAATTTTAAATGAAATTGAAATACTCCCCAAAAGCATTTTATACTGGCGTGCCATGACACACTGGATAGGTGGAATGGGAATTATTGTTTTAACAGTTGCCATACTTCCATTTTTGGGAATTGGAGGAATGCAGTTGCTGGTAGCCGAAATGCCGGGTATTACACCCGACCGTTTGCATCCAAGAATTACAGCCACAGCAAAACGTTTATGGGGGATTTATGTAATATTTACTATTGCTGAAGTTTTACTCCTCTGGGCAGGAGAAATGGATTTCTTCGATTCGGTTTGCCATTCTTTTGCTACTATGGCAACTGGTGGGTTTTCTACAAAAAATGATAGTATAGCAGGCTTTTCCGCTTATTCTCAATATATTATCATCCTGTTTATGGCTTTGGCCGGAATTAACTTTACCCTGCACTATTTAGCTCTTCACCGTAAATTTTCTAAAATTTGGGCTAATCAGGAGTTTAAAGCATACATTACGATTATAATCGTTGTAAGTGTATTAATTGCTTTAGGCCTGATAATCTTTATGCATGAAGGTGCTGAAAAAGCCTTCCGTAATGCATTGTTTACTGTTGTTTCAATACTTACCACAACTGGGTTTGTAACTACCGATTACTATATCTGGCCGGGATATCTGTGGATGTTGGTTTTTGCTCTTATGTTTTTGGGAGGTAGTGCAGGATCAACAGGTGGAGGAATAAAAATTGTTCGACATTTACTACTTATTAAAAATTCGTGGTTAGAACTAAAAAGAGCCTTGCATCCAAATGCAATAATTCCCGTAAAATTTAATGGGAAAGCCGTTTCTCAAAATATCATTTTTAATGTGATGGCTTTCTTTATCATATACATATTAATTTTTGCATCCGCAACCATTGCACTTTCGGTTATGGGCTACGATTTTGAAACCTCAATAGGTGCTACTATTGCATCGCTGGGAAACATTGGTCCCGGTATCGGTGGCGTTGGCCCGGTTGAAAACTATGGATTTTTTACTCCCATAGCTAAATGGTTACTATCCTTTTTAATGCTGCTGGGCAGATTGGAATTATTTACAATTCTAATTGTACTTTCTCCGGCTTTCTGGAAGCAATAATTACAAAGATTTATCTTCCAAACGCAAATCCAATGGTAATATCTAAAACTATTCCACTTCCAAGTGCAATGTCCATAGCGGTTAAGGTTTCTTTTGTTGGAGCACCACTGGTAATAACATAGTTAGTTCCATTAAGCAAAGCAGCATAACCGGCATCAAAACCTATAAGAAAACCACCATTACTCATATATTCAAAACCGCCTACAATTTGAAGAAATGGTGAAGCTTTTACCTGATATGTGTATTTCGGCTGACTGCTGGTAGCATCATAAGTGATATCCAAACTACTTCCTGTGCCATATAAAAAACCTGCTCCTACTACCGGAGTAAAATTCTTATCTGAAAACAAATACTTGCCCCTTACACCTAATTTAAGTCCTGTAGCAGCCAAGCCCAGTCCGCCTTCTACACCTATTTTAGTGGTTGGATAAATACGAAAACTTACTCCAACTCCCGATAATCCATTCCATCCTATACTTCCGGCAATGGCACTCGATCTTAAATCTCTAACTGCAAGTTGTTCTTTTCCAAATACTTTTGTTGCTGTGTATTCCTGTTGTGAATAAACTGATTGAAATCCAAACAATAGCAGGAGTACAATTAATAGGTTAATTTTTTTCATCTGTTTAATTTTGATTTTTAAGTTTTAAATTATTTACAATAATATTAATTTTTTCACCATCTTAATTATCTTTACAATAATTTTATGGTAAATATTTCAGTTGTAATCATAGCATTTAATGAGGAGAGGGACATCTCCCGCTGTTTAAAATCGGTAGTTGATATTGCCGACGAAATTGTTGTTGTGGACTCTTTTTCCACAGACAAAACAGTTGAAATTGCCAAAAGTTTTGGTTCCAAGGTAATAACGCACGAATTTAAATCATATATCGACCAGAAAAACTTCGCCCTTAATCAGTCGAAATATAATATTGTGCTTTCGCTTGATGCGGATGAAGAATTATCGGAAAAACTAAAAAATTCTATCCTTGAAGTAAAAAAGAAAGGGTTTGTTTATGACGGATATTGCATGAATCGCCTTACCAGAATAGGTAGTAATTGGATAAGCCACAGTGGTTGGTATCCCGATACTAAATTGAGATTATTCGATAAAACAAAAGGCAAATGGGCAGGCTTAAATCCACATGATGAATTTGTTTATAATGAAAAATCAAAAATATTTAAATTGAAAGGCGATTTGCTTCATCATTCATTTTATTCCTTTGAAGAATTAAAAAAACAGAGTGATAAATTCGCTAAACTAGGTGCACAGGCATATTTCCAAAGGGGAAAGAAAGCACCTGCATTAAAACTTATTTTTAATCCTGTATTGCGTTTTGTACGCGATTATTTTATCAATAAGGGATTTCTTCATGGCTCAACCGGACTAAAAGTTTCTTATAATAATTCACATGCCACCTATCTGAAATACAAATACTTGCAGTCGTTATATGCTGAAAAACAAAATCAGAAGAAGAAACTAAAAGTTGACTTATGAGTTCTGAAAACAACAA
>JBFFLX010000155.1:0-8287 GCA_041554435.1 Bacteroidales bacterium | reverse complement strand
CCTCTGATCATCTGATCCTTTAATCCACTAATCTTCTAATCTAATAAATTCAATACTCCCACTTTTATCTTTTTTCTTGTTTCTTTTATCTTTCATAACAATAAGAGATAGAGAGACAAGCTGGCGTGTTTTAATTGATAATTGATAATTGACAATTGATAATGAATAATGGAAAATGAATAATGGAAAATGAATAATGAAAAATGAAAAATGAAAAATGATTGTTTACATTATATAATCTTCTAATCCTCTAATCCTCTAATCCTCTAATCCTCTGATCTGCTGATCCTTTAATCCTTTAATCCATTAATCCTCTGATCCTCTAATCTTTAAACCTCCAATAAATCAACTATATAAACTTCAAACAGCAACTCATAACTTTGGTGAATGGTGAATGGTGAATCGTTATTCGTTATTCGTTAGTCGTTATTCGTTAGTCGTTAGTCGTTAGTCGTTAAAGGTTCATTCATAACCGTGCCTCCATTAAATTACGGCAGGCAAGTTCATAACTTTGGTTAATTGGTGAATGGTGAATGGTTAATGGTGAATGGTTAATGGTGAATCGTTAGTTGTTAATCGTTAGTTGTTAATCGTTATTAGTAGTACTTAATATGTTATATGTCAATAACTTATAACTCATCATTCATAACTCATCATTCATAACTTTATGAACTCATAACTCGATGAACTTTAGCGCACTTTTAACTTTATAGCCACTTTTAACTCAAGTGCACTCTATGAACTCGATGAACTTTAGGCACTTTTAACTCAAGCGCACTCTATGAACTCGATGAACTTTATCGCCTTTTCCTATTAACAATATTATGTTGATTATCATGTATTATATACTTTAGATTCAGCATTTATATTGACTAAATTTGAAGAAATAAGTTTTGTTATGTGGAAAAAGAATGCAAGTCCAATTATATTTCTGATTATCATAGTTTTGCTCGTTCTTGGGTATTTTATTTATCCTAAACTTGCTAAAACAGATGCCGATACCTGGAGTATGATTCCCAATGAAACTGCTCTGATATTGCAAATTGATGATCCTTCACAACTTATCGATAAAGTAAAGTCGGAAGAAGAATTATGGAAATTGCTATCTAAATCTGCTGCCATTAAAAAAATGGAACTGAGTATTGACGCTATTAACGATTTGTTTTACACTGATAATACTTATCATAAACTACTTTTTAACAGTCCTTTAACCCTTGCCTTCAAAGGAGATACCACAACAAACTCAACGGAGGTTTTATTTCTTTCCAAATTGAATTATCGTCCTGCCATAAGTGAACTTAAAGGCTTTTTAACTAATAACTTAAGTGGTAAATATGCTGTGGTAGATATAGTTGAAAGGAAGTTTGGGGGACTTAAAATATTGAATGCAGAAACTGCCGAAACTTATTATCTAAGTTTCGTTGATGGGGTAATGTTACTTTCAAGTAGTTTAGATTATGTGACCGATGCAGTAAATATTTACAAAGCCAATGAGGCAGCAATATACACAGATAATGAATTAGTTAAAGTAAAAAATACTGCCGGAACAAGAGTTGATGCCCGCGTGTTTATCAATTACAAGCAAATTGCTGGTTTTCTTACAAATTATGCCTCCGATGAAAATATTAGTTCAATTATAAAACTTGCTTCCTTTGGCTCCTGGACAGAACTGGATTTAATAGTAAAAAATGACGAACTATTATTGTCGGGATTCACCTCTGCGGATAGCAGCAATTTCCTGTGGCAAATTAAAGATGACGATGATTTTCCAAACAAAATATACAATATTGTTCCTTTTAATACCAATATTCTGCTTTGCTATAATTTTAATGATTTTGCTGATGTGGCGAATAGTTTAATGACCTCAAATTCCCTGCCTTCAGTAACTTATGATTTGGAAAAATTAAAGCAAACTTTAGGGGGAAGTATTGCTTATGGTTGTGCGGCATCAACTTTGTCAGGGTTTGAAAATCAGTCGTTTGCAATATTGAACTTTAAGGATATTAGTAGGGGAGAGGCCGAACTTAAAAAGTTATCCACATTAACAAAGGCAAATACACGATACAATTTTAATTCATATACCATACGGCAAATCAATAACCCTAAACTGTTAAGTACAATATTTGGAAATGCATTTAGTTCAATAAAAAATAACTATTATTTTTTCCTTGGGGATTATGCCATATTTGCCAATAGTAGCGAAATGCTGATTAAAATTATTCAAATGTACGACAGTGGTAAAACATTGGATTTGAATGATAATTTTAAAAGTTTTAGCGATAACCTATCTTCTGAAGAAAACATTTCACTATTTATCCGACCTGCGGAAATAATTAATATGGTTGCTAAATTTGCGAATAAGGAAACTGCTCTTTCTGTTCTTAGTGAGAGTGAAATGATATCAGGATTACATGGAGCATCATTTCAATATTCAAATGATAATGGATTGTTTTTCACCAACTTCTATTTAAAACTTGGAAATAAATTAACCGAAGAAAATCTTGCAAAATGGAAAATACAACTTGATGCAGAGATTGCCGGAAAACCAACAATGGTAAAGGATCATACCACTAATAAGTATATGGTATTTTGTTACGATAAAAATTCAAATATTTACTTAATAAGTAATGATGGACAATTATTGTGGAAAAAGAAAATTGATAAAATACCTCTTGGGGAAATACATCAGGTTGACTTTTATAATAATGGTAAAATTCAATACCTCTTTAATACAGAAGATTATGTATATTTAATAGATATAAATGGTGATTATGTAAAGGCCTATCCACGAAAATTAAATCCGGCTGCAACAAACTCACTGAATGTTTTCGATTATAATAATAGAAATGATTATAGAGTTCTCATCTCTCAGGCAGATAAAAAAACTTACAATTACGATATAGAAGGGCATCAAATAAAAGGCTGGGATGAGCCTCATAGTCAAAATATTGTAAATGAAACTGTTAAAAGAGTTGTTGCAAATAATAAAGATTATATTTTAATTACCGATATTGATAATAATACCATTATTGTAAACCGAAGAGGAAACGAGAGGATAAAAATAAAAGGTAATTTCCGCAAAGCCAGGCATTCAGGATTTTATGTAAACAGAACCAACAGCAAAGGAATAATACTTACAAGCAATGAAGCTGGAAAATTAACTTATATAAAATCCAATGGCAGGCTGGCAGAAACAGATTTTGGGGATTTCACGGAAAATCACTTTTTCCTTTATGAGGATTTTAACGAAGATAATTCGGTGGATTTTATTTTTGTTGATGGAAGAGATTTAAAAGTTTATGATAAATTTAAGAAATTACTTTTCTCCTATAAGTTTAATAATGAGATAAGTATAAAGCCTGTTTTCTTTAATATAAGTCGTGGACAATCTGTTTTGGGAGTAGTTTCCGATGAGGAGAAAACCATTTATCTGTTCGACAATAAGGGTAACACAATTATAAGTAAAGGTTTGGTAAGCGAAACACCATTCACCGTTGGAAGTTTAAATAACAATAATGAGTTGAATTTAATTACTGCTTCTGGTAATACCTTGTATAATTACAGTTTAAATTAGGCTTCGTATTTGAGTTTCCATCTTCTATGCGACCACAACCAATTTTCAGGTTTCTTTTTAATTACTTCTTCCAACTTTGCTGCCAGGCGAGCAGTAACTTCACCATCTTTTAATTCCTTAGGATTATCAGCAAGAACAGTAAGTTCTAACTCATAAAAACCTCTTTTAACTCTCTGAATATCAACAAAAACTGTTGGGTAGTTATATTTGTGAGCATAAACTTCGGGTCCGTGAAGGAAAGCGGTTTTACGTCCCAGAAAATCAATCCAATACGATTTTTTTGAATTGGAAGGACTCTGGTCGGCTGCCATTACATAATTGTTTTTTTTGTCTTTGGTTTCAATAAAAACTCTGGCGGTATTGTATATCGACCGTAGATCGGAACCCAGGCGAGATCTGTTTTTCCTAACATATTTGTCAAGATGCTTATTAGCAAGGGGTTTGTAAAAAACCACACCCGGCCACGTTAATTGCATGCACGAAAGAGCGCCCCATTCCCAGTTTCCATAATGATTTGGCAATGCTATTATACCACCACACTTATCGTAAAGATAAGTCATAACATCTTCATTTATAACCTTATGACGCTTAAAAATTTCTTCTTTGCTCAAAGTAAAAGCCTTTAAACTTTCGACAGTTATGTCGGATATGTTTTTATATGAAAGTCTCTCTATTCTTTTTAGTTCCTTAGCAGATTTCTCAGGAAAAGATTTTTTTAAATTGTCTCTTACCACAGCAACTCTGTATTTCATAACCTTATAAAGGATGAAATAGAGTAAATCGCTAAAAATATAAAGCAAGCGGAAAGGTACTATGGCAAAAAGTACTATAAAAAACCTGGCTATAAACGACAAAATTAAATTCATGGCGCAAAGTTAAAATGTTTTTCATTTGCTGGCTTTTGTTTTTAAAAAACGTTCAAACAAGCTTTACATTTTATATTTTTGCCTGAAATATCAAGCAAATTGTTCACTGTACTTAGGAATTTAAACGAGCGAGAAGGTATTACTTTCAAACTACATTTAGTATATATGCTAATTGAAGGTATAGTGCTGGGAGTGCTGGCTCTTAACGAGTTCGTATTCCTTAAAAGCATCAATGGTTCGAACTATCAATTGGGCTTGCTTTTTCAGTTTTCCATGATAGTTTTTCTGTTTCTGATACTAATAAATGAGTTTTTAAAACGGGTAAAAAACCGAAAACGCTTATTAAGATGGACAGCCATATTATCACGTTTACCATTATTATTGATATTCCTCTTTCCTCATTCGGCACAGGCTTATGAATTACCTCTTTACCATCTTGTGTATCTCGGACTTTTTCTGATTTATTTTGCAGGAAATCTGGTCATTTATCCCAATATAAATTATTTGTTAAAAGGTAATTATACTCATTCCAATTTTGGAAAACTCTATAGTTACTCCACTTCGCTTAATAAAGTAATTATGCTGGTAGTTACCTTTGTTTATGGGTATTTACTCGACTTAGACAATTATATTTTCACATATATTCTTCCCCTTACGGGAATATTGGCTGTTATTTCAGTTTTTGTTTTGTCGTTAATTCCACAACCTGAAACTATGGATAAGAAACTGCCATCCACAGGAATTATGAAAGCTGTTAGATCCTCTATTAGTGAAATGAGGGCCATTTTAGTGAGTAATGTCCCATACCGCCACTTCGAAATGGGCTTTATGATTTATGGCTTTTCATTTATGATTTCGGTAACCGTTATTACCATTTATTTTTATGACGGTTTGAATTTGAATTATAGTTCTGTAGCCTTTTACAGAAATGCATATAATATACTGGCAATCATTTTATTGCCTTATTTTGGGAAACTGCTGGGGAATATAGATCCACGAAAGTTTGCAGCCATAACTTACTCTTCGGTTGTTGTTTATATTATGGCAGTACTGCTAACAGACTATTTTCCGTATTCCTTTGAAATTTATGGGATAACAATTTACTATACGTTAATTGTTTATGTTCTTTTTCACGGAGTTTTTGCTTCTACCATGGTTTTGTTGTGGAATATAGGGTCGGCATACTTTTGTGAGCCCAATGAGGCAGGTACATATCAAAGCCTTCATTTATCATTAACAGGGTTTAGGGCGATTGTATCTCCATTATTGGGGGTACTGTTTTATGAACTCTTTGGTTTTACTATCACCTTTGCCATAGCAATTTCTTGTTTATTATTTGCCATGTGGCTGATGCGTTGGTCGTATCGCAAGGATATAAAAAATAATGAGTAGGATATTACTTATATTATTAACCGATAGGATTTTACAAAATGTCAAACTCATATCAAATCAGGTCGTTTACATATTTTAAACAGCCTTGCTTTTTATTTGTTGTAGATTTGTAATAGTATTATTGTTGTGAAGAAGTTACTTATCATATTAATATTATTGGCTGTTGAGCAAATTGCGATTTCTCAAAAAATTTATCATTTCGATAAAAAGAGAGCGCCAAAATTGCTATTTGAAGATATGAAAAGACTTCCTGATAAGTCAAACACATATATCACTACCACCGATTATGACCTTAGAAAAATCCCAAAAATATTAGACGCCAGACAATTACCACAGCCCATCATTGCTGATTTTAAAGAGTCAATAGTAGCTGAAAGCTCTGTCTCAAAAAGAATAAAAAAAGAAATTATCTGGAATAGTAAAAATCTCGTTGTATATCAGAAAGTTAATTTACCTGATTTTCAGTTCAAAGATAATTCGACTCATAATATTAAATACCTGGATAAAGCTCATGGCTTTGTGAGTAATAATATTATTAGCATAAATCAGGATAGTTTAGGTGTTATTTGGATAGGCACCGGAACTGATGGATTGTGCAAACTATCAGGTTCAACCATTAATGTATACAATGAACAATCCGGTTTGCCTTCAAACATAATTAATAAAGTTTTTATTGATTCCAAGGGGATAATGTGGTTAGGCACTTCAAATGGTGTGGTATTCATAAAAAATAATAGAATTTATTATGCAAATGATGAATTGTTGTCAGATGGTAGTTATACAAATATAACCGAAGATCGATCTGGAAATATTTGGGTGTCATCAGGCCAAGTTGGAGCGATAAAGATAACAAAAAACAAAATTGAAGTATTTGATTCTAATTCAGGGTTGCCGGGCAACATTGTAAATGCAATTTTTGAAGATAAAGAAGGAAATATTTGGTTCGGACTAAATGGTGATGGGTTCTGTCGTTATGATGGAGATAAATTTTATCATTATTTTGTGAGTGAGAGTTTGGAATATAATAGTATCAAATCCTTTTATGAATATGATAGTGCTATTTGGATAGGAATTTTTCAATCTCCATTAGTTAAATATATTAATGGAAAATTTTATAAGTATACACTATTTCAATTTAGGCAACCTACAGTTTATTCTTTCACCGATAACCGTTTTGGACTTTGGCTTGCAGCATACGGACAAGGTCTGATAAATATTAAGGACAATAAATACAAATTATATGACCCTTCTGATGGATTAGTTGGAAACAACCCGTATTGTGTTTATAAAGATTTCAATAATAATTTATGGATAGCTGACCTGTCTGCAGGGCTCTCCCGCTTTGATGAGAACTTGTTCTATAGTAACAAACAATCATCCGGTATACCTATGAAAGTTACAGAGGGAATAAAAAAAGATAAGGATGGAAATCTATGGTATATGCCCAATGGAGGATTTTTAATAAAAGAGGATAATACACATTATTCGGTTTTTGATAATACCAAATATTTACCGTTATATGCACTTCGTCATGCCTTCGACGGCGAATTTATGGCTAATGGAGATATATTTCTTTCTACCTATAGCATGGGAGTTTTAAAAATAAACGATACAAAATTTGAATATACAAAATTTGATAGTGGTAATTATGTAATGGAGAGTTCTTCTGTTAAGCAAGATGAAATATGGTTTTCAACAATGTTTAATGGTTTAAAGAAATACTATTATGAATCATATTATGATGTAACTTCCGAACATGGACTTTCAGGTAATAAAATAAAATGCATTAAACACGACAAATCAGGAAGGTTATGGGTTTCGGTTACTGGTAAAGGAGTTGATATAATAGATAATAATACTATCGCCCATCTGGATAAAGAAGGTGGACTTTCGTCCAATAATGCCACCTTCTTTTACAATGATGACCAGCGATTTTGGATAGGAACTGAAAATGGGGTTAATATTCTGGAAGGTGACAGTATGTTTCTTTTAAATCGAAGTACAGGATTAATATCCAACAAAATAAGATCAGTAATAAAAGACCGTCAAAACTATTACTGGATAGCTACTTCCGATGGTATTTCTAAAGTAAAATTTGTTGATGAAAATTCAATTGAGGTTCGTAATTATGGATCCGAACACGGATTGAATATTACCGATTTTAACTCTACTGTATTCCTTTTGGACGATGGCAGGATTAGATGGGGGACATCAGCAAATATTTTAACTGCTATACCTGAAAATGAGAACATTAATCAAAATGAAATAAAATTAAACCTGGAAAGTATTACATATAATGATACTACTATTTCAAGCATTAGTAATATCAACAACATTTTTGAAATTGCTCCAGATAAATCATTGGCAATTAACTACTTTGCAGTTAACTGGGGAAATGAAAGTACTTTAAGATATGAATATTCTATTATTAACGATGATATAATAGATACCATAT
>JBFFLX010000154.1:0-8474 GCA_041554435.1 Bacteroidales bacterium | reverse complement strand
TGTACCTGCTTTTTGTTTTCTTCCATCCTGAAACCGAAAATCGGTGCCCAAAGCTTGGCATGCATCCTCAATTATAAATAAATTGTGTTTTGTTGCTATTTCTTGTATTGACTCCAAATCTGCACACTGACCAAACAAATGAACCGGAACAATCGCTTTTGTTTTATCCGTTATCGCACTTTCAATAAGCGAATTATCGATATTAAATGTGTCGGGCAAAACATCAACAAAAACAGGTGTTAATCCAAGCAAAGTAATCACCTCAACGGTTGCAATAAAAGTAAAAGGTGTTGTAATTACTTCGTCGCCTGGTTTTAATCCCAGTGCCATAAAAGCAATTTGTAACGCATCAGTACCGTTTCCACACGCAATTACGTTCGAATTTAAATAGTTCGAAAGTTTTTTCTCGAAATCAACAACTTTGCCACTTTTTATAAATTGAGTTGATTTGATAACATCTTGTATGGCAGTATCGATCTCCTCTTTCATTGTAAGATACTGCCCATACAAATCAGACATGTGGATGGTTTGCATAAAATATTTAGTTAATTATAATCTTCAAAAACAAAAATAGAATATTAATTTCTTTCTCCATCTAAAAGTGATTGATCTTCGATGCGGTTTTGAAAACATTAATTTTTGGTTTCACAAAAATCTTTTAAATAAATTGCAATTTTACTTGCTGCATCTCCATTTCCGAATGGTTTTAGACTGAAATCAACCTTACTTTTTCGAACTTGATCCGCTTTTTCAACAATGAGCTTAGTATTTGCGCCCACCAAATAATTAAAGCCCAATTTAACCAACTCCGTCCATTCCGTTTCATCCCTGATAATTAAACATTGTTTTTCGAAAAAGAAAGATTCTTTTTGTAAACCGCCACTGTCGGAAATTACAAATTCGGACTTTTTTAATAGTTCGATCATATCAAAATATCCCACGGGTTCGATGGGCTTGAAATTTAACTGAATATTTTCTTTTGCCAGAATATTTTTTGTTCGCGGATGAATGGGTAAAACAATAGTAAACCGATCGGATAATAAATTTAAAGCTTCAATTATTGAATTTAACCGGTGCAGATCATCGGTGTTTTCCTGACGGTGAAGTGTGGTTAAAATTACCGGCCTTTTACTTTCAACTATTTCCTTGGATAAAGTTGATCGTTCCTCAGAAAACTGACTGTAATATAACGCAACATCGTACATTACATCCCCAATATTTTCAACACTGTTTTCAAAATTATCAAATCCCTCTTTGTACAGGTTTTCTACTGCGGTTTGTGTTGGACAAAACAATACACTTGAGATCCTGTCGGTTAAAATTCGATTAATCTCTTCAGGCATTTTCATATTAAAACTTCGCAAACCAGCTTCGACATGTGCAACCGGAATGTGTAGTTTACTTGCTGCCAAAGCTCCTGCCAGGGTTGAGTTTGTATCGCCAAAAACCACAACAACTTCTGGTTTTTCAATCAACAATACTTTTTCAATCTCTTCCAGCATCCGGCCAGTCATGGCTCCGTGTGTGAGTGAATTAATTCCCAGATTATATTTTGGTTCAGGAATATCCATTTGTCTGAAAAAGATCTCCGCCATATTTTCGTCGAAATGCTGCCCGGTATGTACAAGTACCTCATCAATATCATGATTGATAAATTGTCTGCTTAATGCAGCTGCCTTTACAAATTGCGGACGTGCACCTACTATTGTTAGAATTTTTGGCATAATTTCAATAATTAACTTTACAAAACTTCAAAAATACTATTTTTGTATGGGAAAAGAATATAAAAAGAAAAACCATATGTTAATAGCTCTTTAGTATTCTTCCATTTTACACCAATTAATCTAATTTTGCACAACTATTTAAATTTATCAAAAAAAAAAATGGGAAAAGGGTTTCAAGAAACGATGGAAAAGCAGCAGAAGGAATTGTCCAAAAAATCTTAAAAGGAATAGAATGAATATCTTAATGGTTCTTGATCATGAGTATCCGGCCGATATCAGAGTGGGGAAAGAAATTCAAACGCTTTTGAGAGCTGGGCATAAGGTAGATTTGGCTTGTCTTACAATAGAGAAGAGGATAACTATTGAGCAAATAAATAATCATACTATCTATAGAAAAAAGATCTCACCTATTCTTCTAAAAACTTCGGTAGGAGCATTAAAATTTCCTTTCTATTTTAATTTCTGGCGAGCGTTCCTTAAAACTTTAATTAAAAAAAATAATTATGATGCCATTCATATTCATGATTTACCATTGGCAAAAGTAGGACATGAACTTTCAATAAAATATAATCTGAAATTTGTTCTTGACACACATGAAAACTGGCCTATTTTGCTCGACCTATCTCCTCATACTAAATCTTTATTGGGACGTTTTCTTTCTAACAATAAACAATGGTTAGATTATGAAACAAGGTATACTTCTTTGGCAGATGCTCTGATTGTTGTTGCTGAAGAGATGAAAAACAGAATGATTAAAAATGGTACTGTTAACGATAATATTTATGTTGTGCCAAATACAACTGATCTGGATATATTTACGAAAATGAAAAATGTTAAACCAGACAATAATTTTATTACTTTATTTTATTCTGGAGGAATTAACAAACATCGTGGGATTGAAGTTGTTATAAAAGGATTAAGCCAAATGGCTCTTCCAAATAATTTTAGATTTTGGATTGTTGGAAGTGGAAGAAATGAACCTTCTGTTAAGAAAATGGTTTCAGAATTAAACCTTGAAAAATACGTTGTTTTCTGGGGTTGGAAATCACAAACAGAAGTATTTGAATTTCTTTTAAAATCAGATATTGCAATTATACCTCATTTAAAAACAGAACATTCCGACAATACTTCACCCAATAAAATATTTCATTATATGCTGGCAAAAAAGCCTATTTTAGCTTCTAATTGCAATTACATTCAAACCATAATTAACAATACAAAATCCGGATTAATTTATGAAAACAACTCTCCTGAGAATTTTATCCAAAAATTAACTTTTATGTTAGAAAATACTTCCAACTGGGATGAAATGGGAGAGAATGGATTTAAAGCAGTTAGAAATAATTTTAATTGGGATAATACTTCTAAATCTCTTATTAATGCATATAAAGATTTTGATGGTCATAATAATTAATTATTTATTTATCCTTTAAAGTATTGTCTCTGGAAAGAGTAAATTTTCTTTCTTAATCTGCAATAACTACTATTGTTGTATTTTATCCACTTGTTTTCATAAGTATTAAAAATTATTTCACCACTTATCTCATATAATGCTCTTAATAAAGGAATATGCATTTTTTCATGATAAGAATAACTGGCAATTGTTCCATTTAAGTCGTAATAAGACCAATATCCCATATCATATTGAGGTAAAGTAACTTTTAGGGTTTCAAAACATCTATCAATAATAGTCTTTACATCTGTATTCTTCGTTATTTTATAAAAATCATAGAGGCCAAATATTGCATAAATAAAACCATTGAGAATATGGGTTGCTGGTTTTAACATTGATTCTTCAAACCATAAACCGTATTCATCTTCGACTTTAAAACCATACTTTTCTCCTAAATTAAATTGATAACTATTGTAAACTTTTTGAGCACTTACTAAGTATTTTGCATCATTGGTTATTAGATTAGCCCGAATAAAAGCTGACAATATAATACCCTGATACATTCCCGAAATCCATCCTGCTTTATTTCCAAATGATTTAATAGCAAAAGGGAAGGGATATACATAGGCATTTTTATATTCGACATAGTTATTCTCGAGCCAAATGGTATTAGCAAGAAGTAGCTCTATATATTTTTTATCTTTTGTTTTGACAAACAAGTCATAATAAGCACAAACAGCCTGGGCTATTTCACACGGATGGTAAAAATACTTCTCTGTCGTTTCAATATTCAAATTGAATTTATTTTTCAACCTCTCTACTGATGATACAACTACTTTCTGATCATCAAAACTTAACCATGGTCGATTTTTCTCCAGAGTTTCAAACTCTGTCTGAAAATAGCTAACATAATATCTATACTTTTCTAATTTAGTAATATCCATATAATTGTAGAAGTGATTTACCGTTTACAAATTAAACGAACAATAAAGGATTTAAAATATCTTTTCCAAAGTACATAATTGTAATAACCTGGAATATTAAAAATTGATTGTCCTTTTGTCGTTTGTGAAATTCCAAAATTGCTTAAATTTTTGGGGCTTACAACAGGAAAACCTCTTTTATATGAATTTGAAACATTATCCCCATGGATTATTTGTATCCAAAAAGGTTTTTGCAATGCAAATATTGACATCCTTTTTTTATTAAATATCTCAGTATATATTTTTAGTTTTAGGCCCTTCCACTTAGTGTGCTCTTTATAGAATATTCCTTTTAATTTCTTATTATCATTTGTTTCTATTAAACTTATAAAAGGGGACATTGGATAATAATAATGAGATAAGGTTTTATCATTTATATTTAAAGTGTATCCTGATGCCAGAGATATTAGAAATCCATCTTTGGGAGTAAAGTAATTCTGTATAGTAGCTATGGCATCTTTTTCTAAACAATCATCATTGTCGCACCTGGTCGAAATTATCCAATGAGCGTTTAAGGATAATTCTTTTATATCTATTAAATATTTCACCTTGAAGTTGTCAAATCCTTCTGCAAAACATATTTTTATAAACGGGACATTATTTAACTCTTCAAATAAATAATGAAACTCTGAAGGTGTTTCTTTATCAAAATAAATTAACCAAGTAAAATTTTTATTTGTCTGGTTTAAAAATGAAGGTAAACAATACGTTTTAAATAAAATTATACGTTCGCGTGTCCATTCTATCCACTCATTTTTATTTTCTACACCAGAAGGAAATTTTCTTAGGTTAAACTGTGTAATTACAAAGTGCTGAAATAAATCATTTGATTTCATTAGGGTAGGCTAAAAGAATTGTTTCTGCATGACAAGTATTGTTGATAATTGAATTGCTGAGTTTCCTTATCATAAATGTGTAATTGGAAAGTTCTGCCTCTAACAGAGGTTTTATTTCAAAAAACTCAATTGGATTATGATAGATCGCAACAGATAAAATAGGTCTGAATTCTTTTAATGCCTTCAATCCACCCAATATGCAATCCATTCCCATCCCTTCTACATCCATTTTAATAAATACAGGATTTATTTTGTTTTCATAAATTATGGTGTTTAGTGTTTTTTGCTCAACTTCAATTTCAGATACTTTTCGTGTACCAACCTTTTTTATCGATAAGCCCGCTGATCCACTATCTGCAATTTTAACAGGCATTAATCCTTCCTGTTTTACCACAGCACAGTTAATTATCTCATATTTATTTATATCAATCGAATTTCGTTCCATATTCTTTTTATATTCAGAAATAGATTGTTTTGACATTTCAATCGAATAAATTCTATTATAGTTGAACTTATTAAGTGCTATTGCAGAATCTCCAACAAATGCCCCTACATCTACAAAATCTTTTCCAATAAGAAATTCCTGAACTTTTAAGGGAAGGCATGTAATCCCATGATAGAATTCAAATACCGAACTTTCAATTAATCGTGTATTCAATTTTATGCCTTGTTCTTTTTTAATTTTTCGTGGATTGAACATAATTCTCTCTTCATTCAATAATCCACCAATAACATTTTTTTTATTTGGAATTAAAGTCTGTCCATATTTGAACTCAGGGTAATTTAAAATCCTTTGGTAAATTACATTTAAAGTTTCTATTGAATATTTGTCTAGATTCGTCTTTAAGGCATCAAGCTTCTCTAACATTTTATTTTCAGAAATATAATTTTTGAAGCTTTCACCAAAATAATCTGATATGTATATATAATTATTTTTCTTTATTTGAAAGATAATTCTGGTAATTCCTTTATAAAGTTTTGGAAATTTTTCTCTCATCTTCTTTCCAACAAATGTTATAATCATAGAGTAAGGTTAATAAATACAGGAAGTAAAAATACAATTTTTAGTTAATCTGGCATTTATATGTACCATTAATTATTAAAAATGGAAATTATCTTAACCAATTAAAATAACTTATCAAAAATCGCAATAATTGCATACCTACGTTATAAATTTTTCAATAAACACTACTTAATATGGGAGCTAAGTAACCACAGTCTCGAAATCATAGGTTTTATATTAATTCCTATTTATTGGAATCTAATTCACTTAGGATTTTTATTGAACCTGCTCAAAACCGTTTTAACTATTTTGTTTATATCTGGCGATATCCTGAATATTAAAATTAATAAAAAAGAAACAATTGTAAAAGCTGTTCCTCGAGCAATAATATCCCAAATCAGCGTTAATTTGGGGATTACGAATCCGACTCCAAAAGCCAATGAAAATACAACCATAACTTTTAAAAATTGATATGTGAAAGGTTGCATCTTATACTTGTAATAAAGAAAAACAAACCGCATTAAGTTGTTCAACAAAAAAGAGAGTGCAATAGCTGCTGCCGCACCGGTTATTCCCCATGCCGGAATAAAAATATACATTGAGGCGAGAACTGTACCAATAAGTACAAGAATAAACCAAAGCGACATTTTGTAATATTTCGAATAACCAATTATCAATCCGTTGGCTCCAGTAGCCATATCTACAAGATATCCCAAACTAATCAATAAAATTACCCATTTCCCAACAGCATACTCAGGTCCAAGAATATTTAAAATACTATCGATATTCACCCAAATTCCACCAAATAAAAAAGATCCAATAATAAACTGGTTCAAACAACTTCGCTTGTAAATATCTGTAATATACTGTACATCATTACGTTTCCATGCATCGGAAATTAAGGCTCCTGAAATACGCAAAAGTGGTCGGGAAGGAATAACAACTAAAGTTCCAAAAAAGAATGCAATTGTGTAAACTCCTGTAGCACTTAGCCCCAGCATTTGGTTCACAATAATTTTATCGATACTAAAAACAATGCTACCTCCCAACCCACTTAGGATACTGTAAACCGCCACACTTATCATTTCTTTCTTTAGCTTAACATTCACAAATTTTAGCTGTGGCTTAAGGTTGACTTCACCATGAATAAGCAAATAAAAAAAGAGAATAATCCCCTTAATACTAACGGTTCCTGCATAGGCTAGCACTAATTGATGTAAATTAAAAATTCCAAAAATAAACAACAATACTATAACTAAAATAAGAAAACGTTGCAGGAATTCTACTAAAAAGGTTGCAAATACTGTGTCGTAAAGCAAGCGGTTAAAACTGTCTAAGAGACTAAACAAAAGGGTAAAAAAAGTAAGAGGAATTAGTAGATAAATATATTGTGAGAACAGTTGTGATTTTTCGACATTGTTTTTGATCAGCCATGGCGAAAAAATTAGAAAGAATGCAATAAAAATACCAAATCCAACCATCATTACAATAAGTGTAATAAACAAAAATCCGTTGTGCCCTTTTTTTTTGTCTCGAAAATAAGGAAACAACCGGGCAATAACTCCATTAAAACCTAATGAAGAGAATTGGGATAACAAGATAGACCATGCTAGTAATAATCCGAATAGTCCAACAGTGTCGGTAGACAGATAATTGGGATATAAATAGGCGGTAGTAATAAAGCCGATTATAACACCACTATATGACCAAATACTACCTCTTATACTTTGTTTTATGATTATTCCCATTTAAACCTGCCAAAAAAGTTATAAATAATTATTTTTGTTTTTCGTTGATAGTAAAATTGCTAAAATAATTTAAATGACAAAGATAAACGGCTCACGGAATATTTTATTGAATTTAGGAATAATACTTTTTTTCATTGTTTTGGCTTACGCCTATATGTTCCCGTTATTGGAAGGTAAAACGTTAGAACAATCTGATATTACACATTTCAAAGGTATGTCGAAAGAACTGGCAGAGTTCCGTAATCAAACAGGAGATGAGGCTGTTTGGACAAACACCATGTTTGGAGGTATGCCCGGATATATGATTTCAGTAATTTATCCGGACAATATCGCAAACTATATTCAAAATGTGTTGCGAAGATTGTTTCATCCGGCGACAATGGTAATTCTTTATATGCTGGGTTTTTTCATTCTTCTTATCTCCCTGAAAATAAACCGATGGCAAAGCCTTATTGGGGCAATTGCATTTGGATTTTCTTCTTATTTTCTAATAATTATTGGAGCCGGACACAATTCAAAAGCCTATGCCCTTGGATATCTACCAATTGTAATCGCAGGAGTTTTAATGGTCTTTAATAATCGAAAAATCCCTGGAGTTCTTTTATTTACTCTTGGACTTTCTCTCGAAATTTTAGCCGGACACCCACAAATCACCTACTACGGATTAATACTAATCGGAATTTACGGAATAGTAGAACTGGTTTATGCCATAAAAGAAAAAGCACTTACTCCATTTTTTAAATCGGTATTATTCCTGGTTGCAGGTGCGATTGTTGCTGTTGGAATG
>JBFFLX010000153.1:0-8661 GCA_041554435.1 Bacteroidales bacterium | reverse complement strand
ATTAACCATTAACCATTAACCATTAACCATTCACTATTAACTATTCACCATTAACTATTAACTATTAACTATTCACCATTAACTATTAACTATTCACCATTCACTATTAACCATTAACCATTAACTTGTAACTTTTTAACTTTTCACCATTATAATATTCTCCTAACTTTGCAATAAATAATTATTGATGTATTCACCTAATTACAAATCGCGCAAATATGTAATAATGGGACTGTTTATAATAATCGGTCTCTTATATATAAGCCGTTTGTTTTACCTCCAGCTTATCAATAATAGTTATAAATTTTCGGCTGAGAATATTGTATTACGTACTGTTACTCAGTATCCTGCCAGAGGAATAATTTATGACAGAAATAATAATTTATTGGTATATAACGATGCCGCATACGATTTGATGGTAATACCCCGACAGGCAAAAAATATCGATACTTTAAAACTTTGTATGCTGGCAGGAATTACCAAAAGTGAATACATCGAAAAAATCCGTGCTGCCAAGAGATATTCATATTATAAACCCTCGGTTTTTGTGAAGCAGATATCCAAAGCAGATTATGGGAAGTTGACAGAGGAGTTATATAATTTCCCGGGTTTTTATGCCCAGGCACGTACTCTGCGAAAATACCCTTTGCCTATTGCCGGTCACATGCTTGGTAGCATTGGTGAGGTAAATCGCCGCGATATGGATAAGGATGATTTTTATGATATTGGGGATTATATTGGTAAGTCGGGCATAGAAAAGTATTATGAAAAATATCTGAGAGGAGAAAAGGGAACCAAACTCATAGAAGTAGATGTTTATAATAGGGAGAAGGGTAGTTTTAAAGATGGACTTTTCGATACTCTGGCCGTTCCCGGCAAGGATTTGATTTTGGGTATAGATGCCGAACTTCAGTATTATGGCGAACAATTAATGCAAAATAAAATGGGAAGCATAGTAGCCATAGATCCTCAGAGCGGTGAAATTCTGGCACTTATCAGCAGCCCGGCTTTCGACCCCAATATGATGGTGGGCCGTAGCAGATCGAAAAACTACGGACTACTTCTCAACGATACTCTAAAACCTCTGTTAAACAGGGCTATAGCCGGAACATATCCTCCCGGATCTACCTTTAAACTTGTGAATGCTCTCATTGGTTTGCAGGAAGGTGCAGTGGTGAGAAGTACACGATTTGATTGCCAGGGGCCACTGGCCCGCCCAATAAAATGTACCCACAACCATGAAACTCCACTGGATCTGGATGGTGCCATTACACAGTCGTGTAATCCCTATTTTTGGAATACCTTTAAAAGTATACTTAATTTAAATCGCTATAAGGATTCCCATGAGGGATACAGAGCATGGTATGAAAATGTTATAAGTTTTGGTTTGGGTACTAAATTCAATACCGACATACCCTATGAGGTGGCCGGAAATATCCCGTCGGATAAGTATTTCGATAAGGTTTACAGAGGTTCCTGGAATGCCTTAACGGTGAGGTCGCTGGCAATAGGACAGGGAGAAATTCTTGTAACCCCCATACAACTTGCCAATATGGCAGCTATTTTTGCCAATGAAGGACATTATTTTCGTCCGCATTTTTTAAGAGAAATGGAAGATGATGATAGTCTGAGAATAAAATATACGCGTAAAATTCAAACCACTATCGATAAGAAAAATTTCGATATAGTTAGAAAATCTATGGTGGAAGTATTTGAAGGAGAGCATGGTACGGCTCGTTGGTTTAAAATGGACAGTATTAGTCAGGCCGGAAAAACAGGAACCGTTCAAAATCCCCATGGAGAAGACCATTCACTATTTATTGCCTATGCTCCCGTTGATAATCCTCAAATCGCCATTTCGGTAATTGTTGAAAACGGAGGCTATGGCTCCACATGGGCGGCTCCAATAGCCAGTTTATTAATAGAAAAATATCTTAAAAGGGAAGTAAGTAGAAAATATCTTGAAAAAAGAATTATGGAAGGAAATTTGCTGGATAAAGCAAAATAATAGTTTTATTATTACACATAAATAAGAAATATGAACAACAGATATAAAATATATTTACCAATAGTATTTGCCCTGGTGCTTATCGCAGGAATCATCATTGGCACTTATTTAAATTCCGATAATACAACATCAGGTAATTTAATTCCTCTGGGTCATCCCAAAATCAATAAAATCGACAACATACTCGATTATATTGAGCGCGATTATGTGGATAGTGTAAACAGAGCCGATTTGGAAAAGGATGCCATTAAATCCATGCTCGAAGAGCTGGATCCTCATTCTTCTTATATCACTGCCGAGGATTTCCATCAGATTAATGATCCCCTTATGGGAAGTTTTGAGGGTATTGGAATTTCCTTCCGCATAGAAAGAGACAGCATTACGGTTATAAATACAATTCCCGGTGGTCCTTCCGAAAAAGTAGGACTCATGGCCGGCGACAGAATAGTTATGGTTGACGACACCCTAATTGCCGGTGTTGGAGTTACCAATAATAAGGCTATCAAAAAGTTAAAAGGCCCCAAAGGCACTAAAGTTAAAGTTTCGGTGTTCCGCCGCGGCCTTTCAAAATTGCTTGATTATAATATTACAAGAGATGTAATCCCTACCTTTAGCCTGGATGTGGCATATATGGTAGACGACGAAATAGGCTATATAAAACTCAACAAATTTTCGGCTACTACCTATGACGAGTTCAGGGAGGCTCTGGATAAGTTACAGGCTCAGAATATGCAAAAATTAATACTTGATTTAAGGGGCAATCCGGGAGGTTATTTAAATGCCGCCATAAGGATTTCCGATGAGTTTTTACAGGATGGTCAGCTTATAGTTTATACTGAAGGGAAAAATCGTCCGAAAAATTATGCCTATGCCAATGGAAAAGGAGAGTTTATTGATAAGGAATTGGTGGTATTGGTAAATGAAGGCTCCGCCTCTGCCAGCGAAATCGTAGCAGGTGCTGTGCAGGACAACGACAGAGGTACCATAATAGGAAGACGCAGTTTTGGAAAAGGTCTTGTTCAGGAGCAAATGAATATGCCCGACGGATCGGCACTACGGCTTACAGTTGCAAAATACCATACTCCCACAGGAAGATGTATCCAGCGTCCTTATGAAAAGGAAGATTTTGAAGATTATTTTGCAGAATCATATCATCGTTATATGACGGGAGAAATGCAAAGCGCCGACAGCATATTTTTCAACGACTCCTTAAAATATGTTACCAAAGGCGGCAAGGTTGTTTATGGTGGAGGTGGTATTATGCCAGATATCTATGTGCCTCTGTCATCCGATACACTAAATAAACTTTATAATATACTTGCCAATAAAGGCATACTTTTCCAGTTTGCCTTCGACTATACCGACAGGCACCGCGAAGAACTAAACATTTATAAGGACTATAAAAAGTTCGACAGCAACTTCAATATGACCAATAAGGATTTCTCTGATTTACTGGCATTTGCTGAAGAAAAAGGTGTAAAATATACCAAAGAAGAAGTAAAAACATCCAAACAAAAAATCAAAATACTCTTCAAAGCCTATGTGGGCAGAAATGTTTTAAATGAGGATGGATTTTATCCTTCATACCATAAAATAGATAATGTTTTTAAAAGGGCAGTGGAGGAGTTGAGGAAATAGTCTTCGGTCTCCATTATCATTTTATTCTGTCATTTCGATCCGTCGGTAGACGGAGAGAAATCTCCGGACGTTTAGGGGGTTTTTCAGTCATCGTTCCTCTCTCGCCCGAGGCGAGACCTGTCCGTCTCCTGACGCATCGAAATGACAAAAAAGTTATCTCTGTCATTTCGAACGACGAAGGAGGAGAAATCTCCAATTGTTTATTTATAAAGTATTATTCTGGAAAAATATCATCATTCAAAAATCTCCATTCAGGGTTAAAGTTGGAAATTATACTGTCTTTCTTTTCCCTTCTCCATTTTTTTATTTGTTTTTCTCTTTCTATTGCATTTGTAATTTGAGTAAAATGCTCATAGTAAATTAGGAAATGACAATTGTATTTTCTGGTAAAGCCATCATCAAAGCCATTATAGTGCTCATAAACCCGTCTTATTAAATTGTTTGTAACACCAACATATAAAACTGTTTTATGCTTATTGGTCATTATGTAAACACAATAGTTGTGTGAAATGGGCATGTGTCAAAGTTAAAAAAATTTTATTTGTCATTTCGAACGACGAAGGAGGAGAAATCTCCAAATGTTCAGGGGATTTCTTCCGTCGGTTGACGGATCATTCTTCCTCCATCGAAATGACAACTAAACGATTATTTTTTCTGTCATTTCGACGAATATTCTGAATGAAATTCAGTCCCCGAGGCCTTAGAAGAGGAGAAATCTCCAATAGTAAAGAGGATTCATTCCATCAGCCGACGTAATACTCTTGCTTCAAAATACTATAGGAGATCACTTCCGTCAGTTGCCGGATCGTTCCTCCTCCATTAAAATAACAGCAAACCTTATATTCAATCAAAACAACTCACTTATCAACTGATGTATATCAGCCACAGGACAGATTTCAATTTTATAATTTTCCTTCACAATTCCTTTCATGCTGTACTTGGACACTATTATCTTTTCGAAACCAAGTTTCTCTGCTTCTAAAATCCGGCTTTCGGTTCTCGATACGGTTCTGATTTCTCCCGACAGTCCAACCTCTGCAGCAAAACAAATATTATTACCTATGGAAATATCCTCTGCCGAAGAAACTATGGAGGCTATAACCGCAAGGTCGATTGCAGGGTCATCAACACGAATGCCACCGGCTATATTCAGGAAAATATCTTTGGTACTAACTTTATATGAACTTCTTTTTTCGAGCACCGCCAGCAACATATTCATTCTGCGGGTATCGAAACCCGTTGCCGACCTTTGGGGCGTTCCGTAAGCAGCAGTACCCACAAGGGCCTGAACTTCAATAAGCATAGGTCTTTGTCCTTCAATCATAGCAGCAATTGCAACCCCACTCACCGACTCATCTCTTTGCGAAAGCAATATCTCACTTGGGTTTTTAACTTCGCGTAAACCTCCGCTATTCATTTCAAAAATACCTAGTTCGGAAGTCGACCCAAAACGGTTTTTTACCGATCGTAATATTCTGAAACCATAATGTCGGTCGCCTTCAAAATTCAATACGGTATCAACCATATGTTCCAGAATTTTAGGACCTGCTATATTTCCATCCTTGGTAATATGGCCAATCAGAACAACCGGAATATTTGTGGTTTTTGCAAACTTCTGAAACTCTGATGCCGTTTCCCGGATTTGAGAAATACTTCCCGCTGTGGATTCCAAATAATCGGTATGCAATGTTTGTATACTGTCAATCACCAATATATCAGGCTCCAAATCGCCTATATGCCTGAATATTTCACCAGTATTTGTTTCGTTTAAAATTATACAGTCTTTATTGGCTATACCTATTCGGTCGGCACGCATTTTTAGTTGCCGCGCACTCTCTTCCCCGGAAACATATAAAACCCTTGCCTTTTGAATATTTAAAGCCATTTGGAGAAGTAGCGTACTCTTTCCGATGCCCGGCTCGCCACCAATCAGAATAATTGAACCGGCAACCATGCCCCCTCCAAGTACTCTGTTAATTTCCTCCATACAAGTATCAATTCTGCTCTCTTTCTCAAAAGAAATATCAGAAATTGCTTGAGGTACTACCTTTTTTACGCTCTTTAAATATGGCTTACTTTCTTGCTTGCCGTTACTTATTATTTCTTCTACGAAAGTATTCCATTCGCCGCAAGCGGGACATTTGCCTAACCACTTACTGCTCTGGTTGCCACAATTTTGACAATAATATGTTGATTTGCTTTTCGCCAATGTTTTATTTTTTTTACTTATGTAAAGATAGAAAACTCCGGCATATATGTGCTCCAATTATGATTATGTTTTGGAGATAAAAAGAGCCATTAATCAAATTATAATTTCTATTATATTGAATAAGTGAATTTTATATAAAAAGTTTCATTTATTTTTAATGATATGAAAAAAAATAATCTATTTTTGCCGTTCATTTAAGTTTATGAAAATGAAAACAATTGTCATTACTTCAGTCATAGCGGTCTGCTAAATTGTATTAATTATCCCTTAATTAATAACAGACCATCGCAGTAAAACTGCATTTTATCAATTTTATTTTTTTAAACAGGCTTAGCCGAAGTGATTCGTTTATAGAGTATTGCAAAGGTATAAGCAGAAAAATTTCATTAGGAAATTTTTACAATTAATCAACAATGACATATAAAATCAAAATTCATAATATATTAAAAGGTATAAAGGAATCCATAGCCGGAACTGAGCAGGATTTCACCAAAGGAAGTATTAATAAGGCAATATTCCTGCTTGCGGTTCCAATGGTACTGGAAATGCTGATGGAGGCAATATTCGCCATAGCCGACATATTTTTTGTGGCAAAACTGGGCGCCGATGCCATTGCCACAGTTGGAATCACCGAGTCGCTGATAACCATAATTTATGCCATAGGTGTTGGCTTGAGTATGGCAACAACAGCCATGGTTTCGAGGCGCATAGGCGAGAAGGATAAGAATGGCGCAGCACGAGCAGCCTTTCAGTCGATAATTACAGGATTAGTTATTTCACTATTTATTTCTGTTTTCGGAATAATTTTCGCCAAAGACTTATTAAAACTTATGGGTGCTTCCGAAAACATTTATAATAATATGAGCTCTTATACTTCCATAATGCTTGGTGGTAATGCTGTTATTATGTTGCTGTTTATCATAAATGCTGTTTTCCGCAGTGCCGGCGATGCTGCCATATCCATGCGCATATTAATAATTGCCAATCTCCTGAATATCATACTTGACCCCATGCTGATTTTTGGTTTTGGACCAATTCCGGCTCTTGGAATAATGGGTGCCGCGATAGCCACAAATATAGGCAGGGGATTAGCAGTTATTTATCAGTTCTACATACTTTTCAATGGCAAAAAGAGAGTCAGGCTGGGAATACAAAACATAAGAATTCATTTTGCTACCATTAAACAGTTGTTAAACTTGTCGATGGGAGGAATAGGTCAATATTTAATAGCAACTTCCAGTTGGATAGGATTGGTAAGAATTATTTCAGTTTTTGGTAGCGAGGCACTTGCTGGATATACCATTGGAATAAGAATTATCATTTTCTCCCTTTTGCCTGCATGGGGAATTAGCAATGCTGCTGCCACTTTGGTGGGACAGAATCTTGGTGCAAATCAGGCTGACAGAGCAGCAAAATCGGTATGGGCTGTTGCTAAAGTCAATATTGTTTATATGCTTATGGCTGGAATAGTATTATTTCTTTTTCCCACCGAACTGCTTTCCCTGTTTACTGAAGATGCAAAGGTGATAGAAAGTGGGATTCTAAGTCTTCAAATAATGAGTCTGGGATTTGTTTTTTACGGACTAGGTATGACCATGGTACAATCGCTAAACGGCGCAGGAGATACCATTACTCCCACATGGATTAACTTCTTTAGTTTTTGGATTATAGAGATTCCAATGGCATATATGTTTGCTCTTTATTTTCACTACGGTGAACAGGGAGTATATTACTCAATAATAATTGCCGAAACTGTTATGACTATTATTGCCGTTTATTTTTTCAAACTCGGAAAGTGGAAATTAAAAAAGGTATGATTATTTTTACCAATCTTCATCAAAAAAGAAATACTTAAATTTCATGCTATTAATAAGTAATAATACTCTTCCATCGGATGCAACTAAAAAGTTGAAGCAATATGGTGATTTGATTTTGCTGAAGAAAAATGATGTTGTTTACGATGCAATTTCAAATCACCCTGATATTTTTTTATGCCGGATGGATGAGCTCTTGATAATTGCACCAAATACTTCAAATGAACTGAAAGACACATTAGCACAAAAGGGACTGAAGATCATTGAAGGCAAAAAGCCTCTAGGCAAAAAATATCCTGATACTGCCATTTATAATGCTGTGCTTACTGAAAATTATCTTATTGGCAATGTAGCTTATATTGATGAGAGCATAATTTCCCATAAGGGCAACCGACAAATTATTGATGTTAAGCAGGCCTACACTCGCTGTAACCTTTTGCCTTTATCTGGCGAGAGGTTTATCACCTCTGATAAAGGTATATTTCATGAGTTGCAAAAACACAATTTGGAAGTTTTGTATGTAAATCCTGAAAAGATAGTTTTGAAAGGATTTAGGAATGGTTTCATAGGCGGTTGTTGTGGTGCTTTCGGGAATACAGTTTTTATAGCAGGGAGTTTGAGTCACTTCCCTCATGGAGAGAAAATCAGGGAATTTTTACAAGGTTTTGATATCATCGAACTTTTTGATGGTCCTCTATTGGATGTGGGTAGTATTTTGATTGTTTAGCCTTTGGACTTGTTAATGGAAAATTGACAATTGATAATGGACAATGAAGACTGCTGACTGGCAACTGGCGACTGGTCATTGGTCATTAGTCATTGGTAATTGGTCATTAGTGGTAAAACAAAAAACCCTCATAACTCATAACTCGATGAACTCAAGCGCACTTATAACTTTAGGCACTTATAACTTTAGGCACTTATAACTTTATCACCTTATCCCCTTTAAAGCCAAAAGCCAAAAGCAGGCTGGTCATTGGTCATTGGTCATT
>JBFFLX010000152.1:0-8677 GCA_041554435.1 Bacteroidales bacterium | reverse complement strand
GTCCTCCGAAACTTTAGTGAAGGAGGTCATTGGTCATTCTTTGTCCTCCGAAACTTTAGTGAAGGAGGACATTGGTCATTCTTTGTCCTCCGAAACTTTAGTGAAGGAGGTCATTGGTCATTCTTTGTCCTCCGAAACTTTAGTGAAGGAGGACATTGGTCATTGGTCATTAGACATTGGTTATTGGTCATTAGTGACTGGTCATTTGTTATTAGTGTATTCTTCTGAAATATGGTCAAACTTCCTGGAAAATCAAACCCGCAACCCGAAACTCGAAACCCGAAACTCGAAACCCGCAACCCGAAACTCGAATCCCATTTCCTCTACTCCTCCAACTCCTCTTTCAATTTCTCCAGCCCAGTTTGTAAATCATTACCTAGAACTCCTTCCATATCCATAAAAAGGAGCATAATGTTCATTGGATAATCCATGCTACCGTAAAAGCCCCACTTTACTTTAGTTATGGTAGGTGCAACCTCCTTGGTAATCATATAGGCGTTATCAGTTGCTTCGAAAGGTTCCATAAATCTCAACTCAAAATCAATGCGATTACCTTCGTCAATTTTCATAATTTCCTGTTCACCCTTACCAACTTCTTCATTATCACTTTCCCAGGCAGAAACGAAGCCAACGGTGCCATCGGTTCCTGTGAATGTCTTCTTCATATTTGGGTCCATAGTTGCCCATACGCTGTAATTATCCTGATTTTTCAAATACTTAACATAATTAAAAACCTCTGCTACAGGCTTGTTTATGGTTATTTCTCTTTCAACTGCATAGTCGTTTGGGGAGACTGCCGCAACAATTAATATAATAACTATAATTGTTACAATAAAACCTAAAATATACTTTAATGCTTTCATATCAATACAATAAATTAATAATTAATATTTTACTAAATTAGTTTAAAAACAAACACTTAACTCTTTCAAAGAGACTTTAATTATTAATTAACATTTATCTTATTATAAATTTCCGAGTATAGGTTTCATCTACCAGTTCAAGTTTAATAAAGTATATTCCTTTTGGCAAATGTTCGATGTTTATTGAGTAATTATCTGAATTTATATGTTTTCCGGATTCTACTTTTTGTCCTTTAGTATTAAAAATTTCAAAACTCAATATTTCTTCATTGGTCGAATTTATATTAAGTACAGAATATACTGGATTTGGAAATACTCTTATATTATGCTCATTGTCAACACTTTCACCTTTTGAAAGCACCAAATCCGTATTAATACGAAACTGTTTTGCAATTCTTCTGTTCTGATTATCAGTAAATAACGAAACGGCTGAGGTGTATTTCTTTTCTTCAGTAGGTGTAAAAAGTATAGTTACTGTTTTAGTTTCACCGGGCATAAATAAAATCGGCAGATCATCCACAAGAGTAAATGCATCATCACTGGAATTAAAACCATTTAAATTGAAGTTAGTGCTTAAATTATTAGTCATCTCAATTTCTAATGTTTTAGTTTCGTTGACATTAACATCATTTATTAAATACTCATCCTGATCGAAATCAATTGCATTTGTTTCCCAATAGGTTTTGCCGGCCCTATACGAGATTAAATCTAAAGGCTCAATTGTTTTCATTTCAAGTATGAGGTTATCCAGACTATCATATTCTGATAATACATAGGATTGCAGGTTATAACTCCATCCCATAACTTTCTCATTCGCAGGGCCTGTGGCATATCCTCCCATAAAAGGTGAAAATACCATATCTTCTATTTTATTGTCATCTCTAATTAATGTTGCTGTCATATTCGCATCATCAATTTCGTAAACTAGTCCTCTTGAGAACTTAAAATCGCGTCCCCAGCCATTATCATATAAACTATAATGATTATTGCCAAGATAACGAATGTGATGCTGAGCAGAAAAATTTATACTGTCATTTATTATCTGAAATTCATTTTGTGTACCTCCAAAACGCCACATAATTTCCCCTGTAGTAATATTAATTTTTGTTATCTCGCTTAAGTTTCTGGATGATACTAATAAGTTTCCATCTTCATCAAAATCAAGAGCATTACCATGTACATAATCAATGCCACCGGCTCCTAAATTTACAATTGCAGGGTCGGCATCGGTAATTTCCATATGATCCCAACTCTGCCACTCAAAAAGTACATTTCCCTGATCATCAATGTGTTGTATTATCAAACCGGTAACAACAGCATCCACCTGTCCCTCAGGCACTATTTGGCTCATGTCAACAATTTGTTCATCATAAATCATTAGCCAATAAGAACCATCCTCACGCAATACTAATTCATGTCCATCGGCTTTATATCCATTTCCTGCAGCATAAACATTCATAATATTATACGAACTATCAATGTCAACATAAGTTGAATCTGAGCCTCTGTAGTAGGATAAATATCCGGTTTCCTCCTGAAAATAAAAATCCTGAACAGCGTTAGCCAGATTAAAAGATTTGTAGTAAACCGGAAAACCTAAAGTATCCATTATTATCAGATACTGTGATAGATCATCGGTTTGCCACAATCTATTGAGGATATAATACCCACCACCGGGATTACCATAATAAGTTATATCAACAGCAGGAAAATCATCAGGAAGCATAAATTTATCACGATATACCGTGGCCTCCGGATTATGCCTGTTAATGTAAGAATTATTATTAAATGGATAATCAAATACTGTAGTCTTATTGTGTTGTACATCAGATTTATCCACGACATTAAAATCAAAAGATTTCAAAGTAATATCTCCTTTAATAACATGAACTACATATTTTCCCGGAAACAGACTAGTTTCGGGTTTAAAAATAAGATTTTTACCATTCTTAGGAACAATTTTCCGGCAGGAATACTTGATATTTTGTGTATCAATAAGAAGGATGCTAATATCAGTTAGTTCTTCATTTTTCAATCTATCAGAAAACCCTAAAGTAATGGTGGTTTCCGGATTATTATAAACAGATGAAGGATAAGGGTTTACATAAATAATTTTGTTGGAAATTAAACTCTGGGATTGTGTTCCAATCACAATTAAAAGAATGAATAAAATACTGCAAATCTTTCTCATGGTTTTTATTGATTGATTGATTGCAGTAAAAATAAAAAAAAATCCTCTGAATTCATAACAATTCAGAGGATTATAAATTTTTCTTAGGGTACTTTTATTTATAAAAAGGAGGTCGCGTAATTATTGCTTTGGCTAATTTATTTCTAACCTTAATATAAATTTCAGTATCCTCTTTCCAATAGCCTTTATCCACATAAGCCATGCCAATTCCTTTTTTCAACATAGGCGACATGGTTCCTGAAGTTACTCTTCCAATTATTTCGCCATCGGCATTAGTTACTTCATAATCATGACGTGGAATAGCGCGATCAACCATCACAAAACCTTTGAGTCGTTGTGGCACACCTTCTTGTTTTTGTTTTTCAAACAGTGGACGGTCGATGAAATAATTTCCCTCTACAAATTTTGTTATCCATCCGAGTCCTGCTGCAATTGGAGATGTTGTATCATCTATATCATTACCATAAAGACAAAAACCTGATTCCAGACGAAGAGTATCGCGAGCGCCTAAACCTATGGGTTTTATGCCAAACTCCTCTCCTGCTTCCATAACTGCTTTGAATATTTTCTCAGCCTGATCATTTGGAAAATAAATTTCGCAGCCACCTGCTCCGGTATAACCTGTTGTTGAAAACAGCACATCCTTTACACCTGCAAACTCAATTACTTTAAAGGTATAATACTCCATATCAACAACGTTCTCAGTAGTTAATTTTTGCATTGCCTTTAAAGCCAGAGGCCCTTGAATTGCCAATTGTGATGTTTCATCGGAAGCATTCCTGATTTTAGTATCGAAAGTATTTTGTTTGATTACATGTTCCCAATCCTTATCAATATTTGAAGCATTTACAACCAGTAAATACTTTTCCGTACTAAAACGGTAACATAAGAAGTCGTCAACAATACCTCCTTTGCCATTTGGAAAACAACTGTATTGTACTTTACCATCTGTTAATGCGTCAACATCGTTGGTTGATATCTTTTGTACCAAACAAAAGGCATCTTCACCTTCTACCCAAAACTCTCCCATATGAGAAACATCAAACACTCCTAATTTTGTTCTAACTGTTTCATGTTCAATGTTTATACCTTCAAACTGAACAGGCATATCAAATCCGGCAAACTCAACCATTTTACCTCCTAATTGGCGGTGAATTTCATTTAGTGCAGTCTTTTTCATACTCTTTATATATTAAGGATGAACTAAATGAATAATCGCATCCCAATTAATATTTGTATTTATCTGCATACTGCTTTTAGCAGATGCGTGTGAATTCAAAAAATATTATTATCTGTTATTGTAAAAACAATGCAAAAATAATTTTTTTAATTATCAATCAATCCATATTGCGTTTTCTTTTACATTATTTATTTGATTAAACATTTTAATAATTTTGTTTCAATGAAAAATATCTACACTTCTAAAGTTCTGATAAGTGGAGCCGCTAGTTTTGTTGGCAAAGAATTGACAAAATGTATTATGCAAAACACTGATATGCAAATTATTGCATGCTCCAGAAGTATGAATGAAGAAAATGTAAATCCTCATAGAATACTATTTGAAGAAGCCGATTTGCTGGATTTTGGATCATATGAAAACATTTTCAAAAAGCACAAACCCGACTTTGTTATTCATCTGGCAGCAATTACCCGACTATTTTCGGGTGAGGACAAGCCTGAATTAGCTGTTAAAACTAATTATTTCGGGACAAAAAATATAGCCGACCTATGTGAAAAGTATGCTGTGAATACTTTTATTTCAGCATCTTCTAACCTTGCCCGTGAACCAAAATCAATAGTTGGACTTACTAAATATTTATCGGAAGTATATTTAAGAAACAAAAGCGGTTTATGTAAAATGGTTTCCGTACGTCTGGCAAATGTTGTTGACAGCCCCAATTCGGTTACCCGATTTTTTAAAAAACAAATTGATGAGGGAGGTCCGGTAACAGTAACTGATGCACGCATGGAGCGAAGGTTTATCAATAAAAATGAAGCAGCAAATTATTTGATGAAAGCATTGGAAACAGGAAAAAACAAAGATGTTTTCGTGATAATTAAGAAAAACACAAAAATTACTGATCTGGCAAGAGAGATGATAAATAAATCAGGTAAAGATGTTAAAATAGAGTTTATTGGTGCAAAGAAAGGTGAAAAATTAGTTGAAGAAGCCTATGATATTACCGAAATATTAAATACTGAAAATCAACACTTTGCAAAATTACATAACGATTGGCAGATGGATAAGGTAAAAAAGGCTATCAATTTTTTACAAAATAAATCGGAAAATAATGAGTTCCAATTTCTGATGAAGAAATTAAAATTAAGTTTGCATTGTGATTAATAAAATAAAATTGAAGAAAATAAGAAATCGTATACTACTGATATTATTAATGTTTTTGGCATCGAATATTTTTGCTGCCAAAATTTTAATACCGATGGACAACACCCAAAGCAATCATCTGAAGGCTTATGGAATAGCATTTTGGGTATTGGAGCAGGATGTGGAAATAAGTTGGCTTTTAAATTACCGTGGAGGAAGTTATCTCCTTCCATATAATGAAGTAATTGAAAATGAATGCATTGCCAGAGGTGTAAGTTATGAGGTAATAAGTGATGTACAGGCTCAGAGCATCCGCATTCAAATTTCGGCTGCTGATGTGAATATGGATGATATGAAACTTCAGAAGGTTCCGAAAATTGCCGTTTATTCACCAAAGAACAAACAACCCTGGGATGACGCTGTTACACTAGCTTTAACCTATGCTGAAATACCTTATGATATTGTTTATGATAAAGAAGTTATTGGAGGTTTGCTACCAACTTACGACTGGCTACATCTGCATCATGAGGATTTTACCGGACAATACGGAAAGTTCTGGTCGAGGTACAGAAGTTTTCCCTGGTATCAGGAAGATGTAAGATCTTCGGAAGAAATGGCCGCAGAACTTGGTTTTAACAAGGTTTCTGAACTTAAGTTAGCAGTTTCAAAAAAGATAAAAGAATTTGTTGCAGGTGGAGGATATTTGTTTGCTATGTGCTCTGCCACCGACAGTTATGATGTGGCCTTATCGGCAGAAAATGTAGATATTTGCGATGTTATGTTCGACGGTGATCCCATGGATCCAAATGCTCAGGACAAGTTAAACTACTCTCCCTGTTTGGCATTTCGCGATTTCACCATAGTACAAAATCCATCCGAATATGAAATATCTGATATAGATGTTACTTATACACGTCCGCGATCAATAAATAAATCCAATGACTATTTTAGTTTGTTCGAGTTTTCTGCCAAATGGGATCATATACCAACTATGCTTACCCAAGATCATGTTAAATTAATACCCGGATTTATGGGACAAACTACGGCTTTCAACAAAAGCAAAGTTAAACCGGGCGTAATAATTATGGGAGAAAACAAGGCCGCAGGAGAAGTAAGATATATGCATGGGGAATATGGAAAAGGTTTCTGGACGTTCTATGGCGGCCACGACCCGGAAGATTATCAGCATAGAATTGGGGATCCCCCGACCGATTTAAATTTACATCCCAATAGTCCGGGATACAGACTTATTTTAAATAATATTCTTTTCCCTGCCGCCAAAAAGAAAAAAAGAAAAACTTGATTTAATACTATCAATACTATTATTTATGCACAAAATACTGAACAACATAATTTTAACCATTACCTTAATATTACTTAGCAATATTGCTATATCGCAAACAAATGACACTAGCATAAACAACAATCGTGGTTATATTGTTGAATTGGGTGATACACCTGAAAATATTGAATTCGATTTAACCGACGGAAGCAAAACCAGCCTTGATGAGTTAAAGGGCAAAATTGTGGTTTTACAATTCACCGCAAGTTGGTGTTCTGTATGCCGAAAAGAAATGCCTCATTTGGAAAAGGAAGTATGGCAAAGGTTTAAAAATGAAGATTTTATATTAATAGGAGTAGATTATGACGAACCATTAGATAAAGTTATTGCATTTAAAAAACAAATGAAAGTTACCTACCCTATGGCTTTGGATCCTGATGCTAAAATATTTCAAAAGTTCGCTCATAAAAAAAGTGGTGTAACCAGAAATGTGGTCCTGAATAAAGAGGGTCGGATTGTTTTTCTTACTCGTTTGTATGATCCTGTTGAATTTCAGGAAATGGTTGATAAAATTGAAGATTTATTTGGGTCGGATTAAAACTATTTAACCCATTTTGGTTTAATTATTTTAGACGGAAAGCTAATATCCTTAATTTCCAGATTATACCAATTTTCGCAAAGAGCCGGATCGCTATAAATTATTGTACCTGTATATTCAACTCCGGTATACCCAATGTTAACCATTCCATTTTTCATCCAGTTACACGACAAATCACTTAATATTTTTTCTTGTATCTGGGCCTGAAACTCATTTTCGTTGCGACACAAACCATTCATCTCCCCTGAAAAATTAAGGTTTCCGGGGAGTTTATTTCCATTATACAAACTGAAATCAATATCTACATTTAAATTTGCATCAAATGTGATAATACCGCTTGTATCTTCAAAAGATCGGCTCCCATTTTCTACAATCATATTAAAACTCGCGACGTCGTTATTTTCACCAAGAAATTCGTAGGTAAAACTATTCGCTTTAATGGTGTCCTTGTCAGAATTAAAATTTGAAAAGAAAATTTCTGAAGGATAATCAGTATTAAAAAAACCACTGTCGGCTTTTATTAAAATATCTCCCTGCCGCCAATTACCATATCCATCATCGGATCCCCAATAAGGATAATAAATAACTATTTGATAAATGGAGTCGGGATAATACGATACAATGGCTTCATCAATTTTATTCTGCCCTGCAGAAAAAAGAACAGTATCGTAAATAACTTTGAAATATGTACTCGACAGATTTATTAGTAAATGTTGAACACTGGCGTAATCAGAACTAATTTCAACACCATATTGATAATTAACAGATGTATTATTATTAGTTTTTTTGCATGATAAACCAATTAATATAATTGTTATTAAAACTAAAATTACAATATTCTTCATCGGACTTTTTATAATATAATCAACTGATTCTCAAATACTCTTCAAATGAATAATCAAAATCATTCTGATCATCATCCTTAACATCAACTTTTGATATTAACTTCCATTCATCCAACGATATTTCAGGGAAAAAAGTATCTGCATCAAAATCTTTATGTACTCTTGTAATATATAATTTATCTGCCAAAGGCATAAACTGTTTATAAATCGACCCACCTCCTATTATAAAATTTTCATTGTTTGAATCCATTTTATTTATAGCATCTTCTATGGAATATGCCATTAAGCAATTATCTATTACTTCTCCTTCTACATCTGTTATTATTAAACTGGTACGCTTAGGTAATGGTCGTTTGGGTAGTGAATAATATGTACGCTTACCCATTACAATATAATGTGATTCCGTTAGTTCTTTAAATCGCTTTAAATCTTTTGAAATATGCCAAAGCAAATCATTATCTTTTCCTATGGCATAGTTAGATGCAATTGCAACTATAATGGAAATTTTTTTATCGTGATTTTTCAAATTATTATTATTAATTAAACAGAAATTTTTCCTTTTATATGTGGATGAG
>JBFFLX010000151.1:0-8847 GCA_041554435.1 Bacteroidales bacterium | reverse complement strand
TTCACACGCCATGATTTGGCGTTAACAGAAAAAATAATTCCTGTAAGAATAATAAAAGTGAGCGTTAGTTTTTTCATCAGTTTGATTTTTTTGATTTACAGAAGTTTTACGAATGCTAAAGGAAAAAGGTTCAAACTGTTTTAAATCTTGAGCGTATAATCTTCTGACCCATCATTGAAATTTCCTTACTTAACCAATGTCAAGTTCATTTATTATTAAACAATAATCAAAAATTGGTTGCATAGCTTAACCTAGCGTCCAACTTTTTGTAACATATCCTGTTCATGTGCAATCCATTTTCCACTCGCACTTATCCAACTGTTCTAACCGAGAATGCAACATTTATTTATTTGATATCAGAAAGAGGTTTTTCTAATCAAGAAAAACCTCTTAACTAACTTTTAAAGTTATTGTGATTGAGAAATAACTTTAAAAGCTATCATTTTTTACAGTTTTAATAGAAATCTTGGATAGAACATTTTAAATGCAATTCGAATCCTTCCTAATCTTACTGATTAAAGATATACTTTAACCCTTGTTACAATACCATCGCTCAATCTAACTGTCCTAATAATCCAAACAGCTTTTTCAGTATTTGAATTAATGTGATCTACCCTTGTAAACATATATACATTGCCAGAAGGAACACCACTAGGTACAGGATTGCCATCTTCATCAAGGCCACCAATTGTAATACCTATCAGTTTACGACCTTTCATTGTCATGTGGATTACTTTACCATTTTCATTTTCATGAACAACTAACGTGCCTTGCAGAAATTCTCCTGCATTAGGACATATAAATGTTACTGGCATTTCATATTTTCCAGACTTTCCCCATTTTTCTTGGGCGTTAAGATCTGTTGAAATGAAGAAGAAACTTAAAACAAAAAGACTTGCAAAAATAAATTTTAAAGTTTTCATAATTATAATATTTAAAAGTTAGTACCACAAATTTCAGAAATAAAGGCATTGACTACATAGCAACATTATTACAATGCTTATAAACTATTTTGCAACACTTGCACTTTTATTTCAAAAACTACATTTAAAGTATTGTCTAACGAGATTTGCTAATTATCTTAAAGAAGTTTGCTTAAATTTGGAGTATTATATAAAAAGACTTTTGATCAGATTTCCAAATAGGATCTTCTTTTAAATATCTTCAAGTTTGTATCCATTCACAATGGAGATGCAAAAAACAGAACTAAGAACTTTACATATTTTTATTACCTTGACAAGGTCATAAGTAAAATAGTTCTCAATATTATCTTAATAAAACGTACTTATATGGCAAAGAATGATTTATCGGACAAAGTATTTATTAAAAAACTAGATAATATTCTTGAGGATAATTATTCAAGAGAGGGTTTTGGGGTCCAAGAGTTAGCTATTAAAATCGGATTAAGCCATACTCAGTTGCACCGTAAAATAAAATCTGAATACAGAAAATCGACCAGTCAATATATTAGGGAGTTTCGTTTAGAGAAAGCAGTAATATTGTTGCGGGAAAATGTAACATCCGTAGCCGAAGTTGCTTATTGTGTTGGTTTTAACAGCCCTACATATTTTAACAAAAGTTTTAATTCATATTTTGGTTATCCGCCAGGTGAGGTGAAATATCGTTTAAATGAAAAAAGCGAGAGTAAAAAGGGTAAACAAAATATATTATCAAAGTGGAAACAATTAAGCGTTTTAACGCTGGCGCTTATTTCGCTTCTTATTTCTATTTATACGTTAACAGATAAAAACAAAGATAAAACAGAGTCAACAGTCGCACTAACAAATGAGTTGTCAGTAGCAGTATTGCCCTTTAAAAACTTAAGTGAAGATAGGAACAATCAACATTTTGCTGATGGGATTATGGATGATATCATAAACCATCTTTCTGCAATAAAGGAACTAAGGGTGATTTCGAGAACTACGATGGATCAGTACAAAGAATCTACCAAGACCATCCCTGAAATTGGCAAAGAATTAAAGGTTTCGTATGTAATTGAATCAACCATTCAGAAATATCAGGACTCAGTTCGATTAATTATACAATTAATTGAAGCCGAGAATGACAAGAATGTTTGGGCACAGGATTTTAGAAGAGAATTCAAGAATATATTTTCACTTGAGAGTGAAATTGCAAAAAAAGTAGCATCAGAACTAAAGGCAACAATTTCGCCAAATGAGTTAGAAAGAATTGAACGGATTCCAACTGAAAATATGGATGCATATAACTTTTATCTGAAGGGTAATTATTCTTTTAACTCAAATAACAACGATAGTCTTCTTGCTTATAAGAAAATCTTGTATCGTACACTGGAATTAGATCCAGATTTTGCTATGGCATATGCAGCATTAGCCAGAATAAAAATTCAAAGGATGAGGGCTAAATATTTAGTCGCAACAAAAGAGGAAATTGAAAAAGCAAAAACTTTAGCCATTAGATCGATTGAAATTGATGATAACGCCAGAGGACATGCAAGTCTTGGATGGTTATATCTCTGGTTTGAATGGAACTGGAAAGAAGCTGAAAAACAATTCAGGCATGCTATTCAGGTAAACCCTAATTACGCAGGAGGACATGTTTACCTTGCCGAATTTTTATACAACATTAAAGGCGATATCTCGGAAGCCCGAAAACATTTAGATATAGCATTATATCTGGCTCCCTATGCTTATTATCCACGATCCGTAAGTGCCTCTTTTTATTTTAATGACGCAAATTTCACAGGATCTATTAAGGAATCAGAGAAATTAAAGGAAATTGATGAAAATAATACAAGTGCATACTTGATAAACTTTCTTAATTATATCTTTCTTGGGGAAGAAAACAAAGCAGTTAATGAATTAAAAACTGGCTGGAAGAAAGAATCTGAAAATTCAAAAATTACCATTCAAATTGAAGAAGCCTTCAATCAACGAGGAATTAATGGAGTGTATCAGTGTTTAGTTGATTATGAAATGGAGACATCAGATTTGTATTCAACAGCAAGATATTATGCATTGTTAGAGGATAATGAAAATGTGATTAAATGGCTTGAAAAATGTTATGAACAACACGACTCACGACTACCTTATATAAAATCGGATCGACTTTTTAAAAATATTCATACTGACACAAGGTTTCAGTCTATCCTCGACAAGATGAATTTAGGTGATTAATAATTACAGGTTTTTATAATGTAGTCGCGTGTAATTACACTTATCTTCTTAATAGCTGGGGTGCAATTTAAAAGCGTTTCATAAGCCTGATGGGCGATTGGTCATTATAACTTACGCCCTTGTTCAACAAGTAAAATAGCAAACACTGCAATTATAGGTAAAAATGAAATGGTCCTGCTAAAAAGGTTAATTACACCAACAAGGATTGAACATAAACGTGACTGTGGCAAGATAATGATATATGAATCTACGATAAAGGAATATGCGCCCATAGCCAGCACGTAACTTTAAAAAACCAAAATCGCTTAAATATAATGACTTAAGCGATTTTAATTTGAAAAAAACACCAGAAAAATCCATGTCTAACCGCAATTTAGTAGGACAAAAGTGAGACCGGTCACTTTGCCGGTTGTCGGTTTCCAGCAAACTCTGCAAATAGCGCGACATTATTCTTCCTGTTTTTTAATATGAATAATTTATTCGATTTTAAATTAATGTGTTCGTTCAGCTAAACTTCTGTTCTATAAAATTGAAGGTTTACTCATTTCCAAACCAAAACATTGAACTTATCGGATCTAGTTTTAGTTTACACTTTGTAAACTCCTGTTCATCTGCCACATCAAACGACACATTTTCAAGAACTGTTAAAGACCCGTTATGTGGATTCCAGTTTTCCAAACTCAATTTACCTTTCAATACAACTTCACTTTCTATTATCTCGTTGCTTGAATTGGAAAAAAATAAATGTGCTTTTCGTCCTTTATTTTGTGGATGTAGTTGAATTTACCAAAGTCAGTTTTTAATGTTGGATTATCGACAAAACGAACATCCGATGCAGAAGCACTTTGTTCCAAGACTTTTTCCAGCTTTTCTGGTGTGGGCTTGGGGATAAAAATCGCTTTACCTCCGGCATTATTTCCTGATTCTGTATTTGCAATCAGCTTATTCTGTTCCAATGGATTGACACCGAAAATATCTCTTACTAATTCTATTACCATTTGATCCTTTCCCATTTCTGCCGATTTAAATGGCAATTGAGTGCTTGCAATTAACGTTCCTCCGTTGTCGTAAAACGATTTTAATTTTTCGAGTGTTTTGTACGATATAATATTACTTCCGGTAAGAATCATGGTATGGTAAGTCTGGTAGTTTTCCCGGTTATTTAGATTTACCTTTCCTTGCTCAATTTTATACTTTTCATCTAAAAATAATTCAGGATGAACAAAGGTAAAATCACGTCGAATATCATTTGTGAGCCAGCCACTTACTGATAGATAATCGGTTTCGGGCGAAATGTAAAAGCCCTGCCGGATATTTTCAGGATTATCGAAACAGAACCAACCGGCTAAACCTTCGGAAGGGTATAAAACACCAATTTCGCTAACGCGCCGACCACCTCTTAACAACAGGCTCGCTCGTCCTACATATTCAGAATATGCGGGTAAAGCCGGGGCAATTTTCTCGCTGTAAGGTGAAACTAAAGGTGAAATGGAAACCTTTTCGGGATTGTACCACATTCCATGTGGAATGACCATATTTACGCCACGCGAAAATAAATCCATCATTGAACGATACAACATCAGCGAATCAAAAGTGGCTTCTTTATACGCACCATAAATTTCGTTAGAAACAAGGGGCCGATCGTAATAATCGGCTGTTGAACTGATCAGTTTATGGCCATTTTGTCCAAATTGATAGCGAATAATTGCATCGGTAAGCGGAATATGCGTATAACGGTAAAACTTGAATATATCGGCATTCATGTCAATGGGTGTTGGATCGTAGTTACCGGGCGGATGACCTGTACTCTTAAGTCCATGTTTTTCGTTCCACTCCGCAACTAATTTTGGGAAACCTTCTGCCAACAACTCGGCACGTGTATTGAAAAAAGCATTTCGAACGGCTTCAGTTTCCGGTCCGATATTATACCAAAGGGCTGGATAATATGGTCGCGGATCGAAGCCGTTTAGCTCTTCAAATTTTTCGTTAAAACGAGCTGTCCAATTTCGTGGGTGACGCCAAAAACCAACATCATCAAAAAAGGTCGTTTTTATAGTTTTGCCGAAATATTTTCCAAATCGTTCGTTGTATTTTTCATAGGTTTCGTTAATCATGTATCGAACGGCAATGGTATCCATAAAATCCATACAAAGGTATTTTTTATGAAAACTGTCTTTCATCAAAGGAAAAAGCATTATGCTCCACTCCCCTTTTGGCACCTCCCACTTGAAAATACCATCTTTGGCATATTTGCTAATCTCAATGCGTTCTTTTGTTTTGCTGTTCACAGCTACAGCTGCCATTAATCGAATACCGGGTACACTGTCGGTAAAAAGTATTGGACCTTTTAGCGAATACTCAATTTTATCCAGCCTTTTCATGGTGTGGTCGGGGTACAACTCTTCCATCTTTCCTCCGGCCATTCCACTCGGAAAATCGTTATCGTCGTACAAAATAATCTCCATATTTAATTCCTCTGCCACATCAATCATATCCTGATATCGGGCGAAATATTCTTCAGATAAAAACTTAGGACTGGTACCCACCTTTTTACCATGAGATGCAAGCGGAAGTAGGCTAACTCCTGAAAATCCAGCCAATTCTTTAGCATCCCTCATTTGTTGCCTGATTCCTTCGGTTGTCAATTCACCGTTAATGTGCCAGAAAGGCATGGGTTTGTATTGCTCCGGAGGATTTTGGAAATTCTTTTCGAGCGTTGTAGTACAGCTCATCATAAATGATAGCATTATCCCAAAAAGCAGGACACAGGTGAAACAAAGTTTATTCATAATTTATTGTTTGTCATTAAAAATTTTGAAAGAAAAGGAATCAATTTCCAGTAATTTTTCTTCACTTCCTTTAAAAACAAAACAAATATTTTCAGTAGAATCTAGTTTTGGAAGAGAAGATGTGAATGTGGTAAGATGTTTTTCCCGGGATAATTTGAAATCAACCATCCATATTAATTCCCCGCTTGGTGAATCTTTTCGTAATTCAATTTTGCACTCTTTTACTGCTGAAATATTTAGCTGAATTTTTGTTTTATCCTGCAAACCTTTCACATTATTAAAAACAAGGAAGTCGCCATTGTCAACATTCCCAATACTAAAGCCTCCATCCTTCTTTTCTTTTTTAACAATTCCTGAGGCCTTAAAATAATCCTCTGCCTGAATGGTTTGATTGGCATCGTATTCACCCACGCCTACTTCATCAACTCTGACTAAAGCCATTTCGCCATTTGATTTGTAATGAACGTAACTAATAAAAGTATCACGAAAATAACGGTTGCCGGTTTGGCTGATGTCGCAATAGGTAAAATAGGTTTGGTTGTGCCATTCGAAAAAAGAACCATGCCGGCCTTGTTTAAATCCGGTTGGCCAGGTTGGTGCATCGTAACCCGGTGCGAAACTCTCTTGTTCTATTATCGAACCTTAATAGTTGTATGGGCCATAAACATTGTCGGCCATGGCATAAAAGCAACCCCACGATAAATAAATTTTTCCATTGTAAAAATGAATAAACGGTTTATCATCAGTAGGTTTCTCTTTATTTTTTCCATCCAGATTATTAGGACCTCGTGGATTAGTGATTTCTATTTTTCGAGGTTTTTCAGCCAAAGAAACCATGTCTTCATTTAGTTTGGCGATGTAGTAATCCCAAACACCAAAAACAATATAATATTCCCCTGCTTCATCTTGAATAATCCCAATATCATACTCATCAGTTGGAGTCATTTCCGCAATCAACAAAGGTTTGCCAAGTGGGTCTTTCCATGGCCCGGAAGGCGAATCACCCACCATAACACCCGTCTGCTGATTACCTTCAGAAAAATACCAATAAAATTTCCCATTTCGTTTTACAATATCAGTAGCCCAGCATTGGTTAAATGGTTTGCCAATGTAAGTTTCTTCAGGTTTAAGTTGATATTCCAGTTTCCAGCTTACCAAATCATCCGACGACCAAAGCCATCAGTCTTCCATTGTAAACTTTTTATTGTCTATTGATTTATCGTGCGAGGCCGACAAATACGCTTTCCCTTCAATTATCCGAATATGCGGATCATTCGCTCCCTTATTTGGAATTACCGGATTTCCGGCAAAGACAATACATTGAATTGTTAGAAAGTAAAGGAAGACAAATGGCTTCTTCATAAAATTCTTCTATTTGTTATTCTGTAGCTTAAGCATTTCACTTTCTGCCAGCAAAAACGCACCTGTTCCATAGTTCTGCCAGCTATCTTTATCGGCAGGTTTTGGTGAATCTCCTATGTTCTGTACAAAACCAACCATGCCTTCTTTGTTTTGGCATTTGCGCAATGCTTTCCAGGCTTTGCTTACAACATATCCGTATTCATTCTTATCGAGTAAACCATTATTTACCCCCCAGGCTAAAGCAAAAGTAAAGAATCCGCTACCACTTACTTCGCCATTATTATACGATTCGGGCGACAATAAACTGGTCCGCCACAAACCATCTTCGTGCTGAATTTCTTTTAGGCGGGCGGCCATTGTTTTTAACAGGTTTTCGTAAAAAGAACGATGTTCATAATCGTCTGGCATTTGCTCAAGTATTAAAGCCAAACCACCAATTACCCAACCGTTTCCACGTTACCAAAAAACTTTCTTACCATTTGCTTCTTTAATATCTTTATCATCACCCTTCCAAACATACCTTAAATCGCGTGCGAATAATTTTTCATCCTGATCAAAAAGAAGGTTATAGGTTTCCTGTAATATTTATGCATTGCCTCAAGGTATTGCTCTTCCCCTGTAAGCTTGGCTTAAGAAGCAATTACAGGTGGAGCCATAAATAGCGCATCGCACCACCACCACAGTGTTTTCTGAATACCGTTGTTGTCCTTGTTCCATTCAGTTGCTTGAAACAAATGTTCATCTAACCAGGTTTTCGTTGGTTTAAGGTCAACCAGATTTTTTCGGGTGGTGTTTATAAAAAGGTACGAATAGGATATTGCAATATCGTCGGCATGGTGGGTGCGATACAGCGGTTTCCATTCATTTCTGTACCCCATGGTTTTTAAGGCTGCCAAATACTTTTGGTCTTGTGTTGTCTGAAACGCTTTTGTTACTCCAACATAATAGGCACCGTTTGTCCAATCGGTTGGCGCCAAAGCATAAATTGGATGTTGCTCCTGCCATTCCATAGCTTTAACCATGGCTTCTTCGTTATTCCATTTTTTCTTTTCAGAACTTGCCTGACTGGTTCCAAAGAAAACAAAAAGGAACAATAAGCATATACTCGTTTTTACTACTCGATTCATTCTTTCTTTTTTTTTGATTTTTTTAAAATGAATTTACCTCAATTACAATTTTATTCACTCCCGGATTTAAACGAACAGAGCCAAATGATGAATTAACAATTTCGCCATTGAGTGTCAATACATCTTCAGAAGTTAAGTTAACACTGAACTCTCCAACCATGTTTGCCGGTAATTCAATGAAATATTGCGTTAATCGATTATTTACTTTTTTGAATTCACCTTTAATTTGTCCTCTAATTGTTGGAACTACGATGGAGCTATTTTTCAGATTGCCCATTTGAGGTTTGACTTCGATAGCATCAAATCCCGGAGTTTTGGGTATTATTCCCCACATACCTCGCGGAATAATATTTGCAGGTGCAGCACCCCAGGCATGATTCCAGTCGGCATTGGTTTTATACTTCATATCCCATG
>JBFFLX010000150.1:0-8864 GCA_041554435.1 Bacteroidales bacterium | reverse complement strand
ATTGAAAATGCATTTTCTGCGTTTTCCAGGTTGTTGTAAAACCAAAAATCAGTCAATAATATGCTTCTTAACTCTTCAATAACAAATTTTTTATTGGAAAAAGGATGCTGATATTCTATGACGCAATCGTTTGCGCGTTTGTTGATTCCATAGTACTTTTTTGACAGGTTTATAAAGGCCTGATAATCAGGGGGTATTTTTACATCCTTATATCGTGTTTCTGCGAGATTTGCCTCAAGGGCTTTGGAAACTAATTTTTCTTCCATGACAAATATTTGAACTTAATCTGACGAAGATTTAATAACTACCTTTGTCATCCTTATTATTTTAAATGTCAAATTTAAGGTAATAATAGACAAATATTAAATTAAAATTTTAAATAATACAATCATGACTAAAACTAAAGTAGGAATAAACGGATTTGGAAGAATAGGAAGAAATGTATTCAAACTAGTACTGGAAAGAGACGATATGGAGATTGTTGGTATTAACGATCTTACTGATACTAAAACACTAGCGCACTTATTAAAATATGATTCAACACAAGGAAGATTTAATGGAACCATCAGTTATAACGCAAATAATTTGGTTGTAAATGGTAAAGAAGTTCCCGTAAGTGCTGAAAGAGCTCCTATTGAGATTAAGTGGGGACAAACTCCTGATGTTGTTGTTGAAGCCACAGGTATTTTCCGCGAGAAGGAAAGTAATAAAGGCGGATATGGTGATCACCTGAAAAATGGTGCTAAAAAGGTTGTTCTTACGGTTCCTGCAAAAGACGCTATCGACAGAATGATAGTTCTTGGTGTTAACGATAATGAACTACGCGACGATGACCAATGTGTTTCCAATGCTTCATGTACTACTAACTGTCTTGCTCCTGTTGCTAAGGTATTGAACGATCGTTTTGGTATTGAAAATGGTTTAATGACTACTATTCATGCTTATACAAACGACCAAAGAATTTTGGATGCTCCACACTCAGACTTAAGAAGAGCTCGCTCTGCAGCCGTTTCTCAAATACCAACTACTACAGGTGCTGCTAAAGCAGTTGGAAAAGTAATTCCAGATTTAAATGGTAAGCTTGATGGTATGGCGGTTCGTATTCCAACACCAACCGGTTCGTTGGTCGATTTAGTTGTAAACCTTAAAACAGAAGCAACTAAAGCCGAAATTAATGCTGCCATGAAAGAGGCTGCTGAAGGTCCTATGAAAGGGATATTAGAATATACTGAAGATCCTATAGTTTCTGTTGATATTATTCATAATAGTCACTCCTCAATTTTCGATGCCGACAGTACAATGGTTCAGGGAAAAACTGTAAAGGTATTATCATGGTACGATAACGAGTGGGGTTATTCTGCAAGAGTTGTGGATTTGATAGCCTTGTTTAATATTTAAAATCGAATAGTTTATATATATGTGTGAGTCGTCTGGCCTGAGGCTAGACGGCTTTTTTTGTATATAAATTAACCTATTGTCCTCTAATTATAGTAACTGAGCCCTGAAGACGGAAATCTTTAATCCCATCCAGAGTTACAAAATATACGTCACAAACATAATAATACACTCCATCGGGGCAATCCTGTCCATTATTTTGGTTTTTACCATCCCAGTTGATTTTTGGATCTTCGGTGGTGAAAAGTGTTTTACCCCATCTGTTAAACAACCTTAAGTCTATTCTTTCAATGGTAGCTTTCGGATTACCTTCGTCGTAATTTAATGGTACAAGAAAATCGTTGAAGCCATCGGAATTAGGTGTAAATACATTGGGTATTTTATAAACGGGACAGGCATCATAATCAACACATTTTATTAGACTTTGATCGCTTATATTGCCAATAGTATCTCTTGCTGTAACATAATAACATCCTACCACGCTTTCCAAATCGGTATGTAGATAATAAGCAGTATCGCCCTCCACAAAGTCAACCGAATCTATTAAAACAGCATCTATACTTTCAGGAGACTTATAGTATATAAAATACCTCATGGCATCGTAACTACAACTATCATAAGGCAGCCACATCCTGATTTCATTGGTAATTTGTTCACAATCGGTATAAACGCTTATTTCCGGCTGGCATGGTGGTGTATTATCATTTGGTATTTCGCAACTTATTTGGGAATAATTAATAAGCGGTTTAATAATTCCATCTATAGAATATTCGCCAAACATTTTTATATAGTAGCAATACTCACTTTCATTTTCCAGATTTCTGTCGCGATAGAAAAATGTTTCTGTTTGCCCAATAGAATCAAAATTAATCTGCCCTGCATCCTTTCTGTAAATAACCGCTTTATAATTTTTCCATGGTACTTTAACATCCCAGGTCAAATAAATTTCCTTATCGCGTGGTGCAGTTTTCAAGTAGATTGAACTGGCTTTTTGTGAACTTCCAATATAACCAACAGTGGTGCTTTCCAGGTCAACCAAATAGTTTAGAGGCAATTCCATTTCATTGATATTCACATCGCTATCGTAATAAACTGTATCGTTAAGGCCCTGTAATTCAGCAACAAACACCGGGTTTGCCCATGATAAACCTTCATCTCTGTAAACAATATATTTATACGGTCCGGGATATTGAATAGTATCCAACTCAATGGGTTTCGACCAAATTACTTCCACATTTCCATTTTCAATAAAGTTACTGTCGTTGCTAACGTGGGTAATAATTGGAACATCTCTTTTCAGTGCAGCACATGTTTCATTGGAGGCATAACTTTCAGCACCATCATTAAAATATGCCGTAACTCTATAACAATAATTTGTTCCATGAATTAATCCTGAGCCACCATTATCATCTCTGTAAGTCAGAATATCTATATCTGTTACTTCTCCAACTAAAACATATCCGGTATATGCCGGCACTCCTGTTTCGCAATATCCCGGATTCCAATGCGAAGAGTCGCTTCTTCTGTAAATATAATATCCTATTGCGTTTTCACATAAACTCTTTTCCCAACTAAGATTAATACCATTACCCAGGGCTTCTGAATTCAGGTTCTCTGGTGCCGGGGAGTTGACAGAAATTGTGGTTGTTTTAAAGTTCACCAAACTAACTTCACTATCATTATCGGTTGCTTTGAATACTGCTGCGTAAGGTTCTTTTCTAACGTGTGAGCAGAGAGTTGGCCAATTAAAAGTGGTTTTAGCGGTGTCGGAACTGGTAGCAGGATCAGGGTTGATGAATGCCGGATTGGGATTAACTTCAAATGGGCCCCCATAAGCCTCTAAGCTAACACCGCTTCCATCAGGATCCCAGGCAAAAATATCGAACATCAGATAGTCGCCTGCCACAACGCAAGTGTCATCTATGGTTTGTATTTCGGGAGGATCATTATCACAGGAAGAAATAATTATCTGCATATCTCTGCGCACCGAACCTACTTTTATTCCCAATCTCCACTCTTCCACTACAAAAGCTATATTGTATTCCCCCTGCACAACAGGATTTTTCCAAACTATATCACCTGTGAATTCGTCAATTGTGAACGATTCGCTGGCCATGGGATAAGAATAACCCGGAATATCATAACCGCCGGCACCTTTACATGGGACCAGTTTATAAGCTAAACTATCACCATCAATATCGTAAGCAACAGGATTGTGAATAAAGGGAGTTCCAACACAACCCATATCAATGGGAGGATTTAATAGTTGAACAGAATTGTTATTTCCAAAAAACGGATTTATAATTAATTCACTTTCAATAAACATGGGTACATCTATGGAATTTGGAATATTTATCACCCCGCTATTTCTATTGGGATCTTCCACAGTAATAGTATAATTTCCCGGTCCCGGATAAGTATGAGTACCTTTATAAATGTTTAAAGTCATATCATTAACATCGGGTATGGGCTGAAAATATATTCTTTCCAGTTCATCTCCTGTGTCGTCACCCCAAAAAGTAGGCATGGTGGGACGGGCGTCGTCAGCTGGGCTCGATGTTAGAGTATACATAGTAATCGTAAACTCATAAGTCCAGCCGCTTAAATGTTTATAAGTAATTTCTGCAGCCCGCTGATGAGTTGCCCACAATTGATTAATTGTAAGCAATAAAATTGTAAAAAATAATATTAACGACTTTAAATTATACTTCAAAATGTTTATTGTTAATTCCCTTTAAAGGGTTTTCAAAACTACAAAACTTATGCCTAATCGTATTGAAAATTAATTTATTTAATTTCTTATAATTGAAAATAAATTTATTCAGAGATTTTTAAAAATTCGCCAATAATTGCTAAATAACAGATAATTAGAGTGTAAAATTTAAGTTTATCGAGAGGGTTTTTCCTGCTAAGCAGCACAAATTAAAAAAGTTCCATAAGTGTTAAAATATAACCTAATCTTATTAATTTTGTAGAATATACAAAGGTATGCCGGTAAATAAGGAAAAAGCAGAAGAAGAAAGGTTGGAGATACTTCGCAGGTATCGCCGACTTATAGAAGTGTGGCATACAAGAAAGGAAACGTCTGACCGATGGATGGTTAGAAAAGCCTTTAGAGTTGCTGCCGACGCTCATAAAGATATGAGACGTAAAACTGGAGAACCCTTTATTTATCACCCTCTTGAAGTTGCCACTATAGCTGCTGGAGAAATTGGTCTGGGAAGAACCTCAATAATTTCAGCATTACTACATGATACCGTTGAAGATACTGAACTAAGCCTTAAGGATATAGTTATAATGTTTGATGAGGAAGTGGCTAAAATAATTGATGGTTTAACCAAGATAGATGAAATATCCGACAGTAATACCACCGCCCAGTCGGAGACATTAAAAAAGATTATACTTACTCTCTCGGAAGATGTTAGAGTTATTTTGATAAAGCTTGCGGATCGCCTTCATAATATGCGAACCATGGAAATAATGCCCCGTGAAAAGCAAATGAAAATAGCTTCCGAAACACAATACATATATGCTCCTCTTGCGAACAGACTCGGCCTGTATAAAATAAAAAGTGAACTTGAAGATTTGTCTTTTAAGTATCTGCAACCTGACATTTACAATAGTATTAAAAAGCAAATTGAAAAAGTAACTGAAAGTAAACTTGATTTTTATAATGCATTTACAAAACCAATTAATGATGGGCTAGAAAAACTAAGTTTGGATTTTCAGCTTAAGAGAAATGTTCATTCAGTTTATTCCATGTGGAGTAAGATGAAAAAAAGTGAACTTTCAATTGGTGAGATTAGAGACACAGAAAGTATAGATATAATTATTGATTCGGATTTAGAAAGTGAAAAATTTAACTGTTGGGCTGTTTATTCTGTAATTACTTCTATTTATAAACCAAATTCAAAAAGGTTACGCGATTGGATAAGTACTCCAAAAGCAAATGGTTACGAGGCTATTCATACCACCGTTATGAGTAAAACCGGAGAGTGGGTTGATGTTCATATCCGTTCGAAACGAATGGATGAAATTGCCAGCAAAGGCTATGCAGCACACTGGAAATATAAAAGTGGGACTCAGGCTGAAATAGGTTTGGATCATTGGTTAAGCAGGACAAGGGAATTAATTAGTGATGATAGTGAGGATGAAACTATTAATTTTATAAATGATTTTCAAAGTAATTTATTTTCTGATGAAATTATAGTCTTTACTCCCAAAGGAGAAGTGAAGTCGCTGCCTCTGGGATCTACAGTCCTTGATTATGCTTATTCTATACACTCCGATTTGGGGAACCATTGTTTGGGAGCAACTATAAACCATAAACTGGTACCAATTGATTATGTGTTAAAAACAGGTGATCAGGTAAAAGTCCTCGACTCTAAAAATGTAAATCCTACCACCGATTGGTATAAATACGTAAATACTGCCAGATCAAAATCTAAGATAAAACTGGCAATAAAAAATGAACGCAAAAAGCATAAGGAAAGCGGTGAAGAGAAGTTGCGTGAATATTTTGAACAATTGAATATTCAGTATTCTAAGGCAAATATTGCCATTTTAATGCAGGTATTTAAACTGAAAAGCCCTCTCGACTTATTCTATTTTGTTGATGAGAACAAGATAAATCTAAAAGATATTAAGGAGTCGTTTCCTGCCGGAGAAGGATGGAGTGGGTGGCTGCGTAAAAATTTGAGAATTCCGTACTTAAATATGCGTAGTTCTGCACCCAAAGAAGATGTTAATAAAGTTGAGGATGAAGGAAAAGGGAATAATAAGGATATTGATGACAAACTTAAAAGTCCGGATTATACCGTAGAAAAATGTTGTAACCCAATACCGGGCGATGCTGTTATAGGATTGTACTTTCCCGGAGAACCTATACAAGTGCACAGAACAGGTTGCGGAAGAGCAACACAACTAATGTCGCATTATGGAAAAAATATTGTAAAAACCAAATGGAAGCAAAAGGAAGGTATTACATTTTTAGCAAGCCTGAAAATAAAAGCTGTTGACAAAATGGGATTGCTTTCTAAACTTACTCTGGTTGCAAGTAATGATATGAAAGTAAATATTAGAAGTATGTATTTACGGAGCTCGGAAGGCCTTACTGATATAGGTTTGTCGTTATATGTTCCAGATACTCACGTTCTTAAAAGATTGATAAAAAAACTAAAAAAGATAAAAGAGGTAATAAAAGTTGTTAGAGTTGATAATCTGGATGACTTTGTTTAAATCGATTGCAGATTTTTTATTTATAATTAAACCATATAAGAATAATTTGTATTTTTACACCTTTAAAGAATAGAATATGAAGTCTAATTCAAAAAAGGATACTTACGAAGCAGTAAAGGATATTTTTACTGAATATTTAGAGGCAAGAGGTCATAGAAAAACTCCTGAGAGATATACCATTCTCAAGGAAATATATGCAACTGAAGGGCATTTTGATATAGAAACACTTTATATTAAAATGAAGAACAATAAGTACAGAGTTAGTCGTGCTACACTATATAATACTATTGAGTTGCTTCTGGATTGTAATCTTGTTACCAAACATCAGTTTGGAAATAATTGTGCTCAATTTGAGCGTTCGTTTAAATTTAAACAACACGATCATTTTGTTTGTCTTGATGACGGTACTGTTTTGGAGTTTTGTGATCCGCGATTACAGGAAATTCAAAAATCTGTTGAAGATTTATTAGGTGTTGAAGTTAACTATCACTCTTTAACATTCTATGGTAAGTGTAAAGGCTCGGTTGCTAAGAAAGCCAAAAAAAAGAGCTAATTGTTATCAACAATATTGTTTAACAGACTTTCATTTTAGTACTTTTGTACAAGTAAAATCATAGCCCTGTGCATCAGGGTTTTTTATTGAGTAAAATTTAATAAAATGAAAGTTGACGTATTATTAGGTCTTCAATGGGGCGACGAAGGCAAAGGTAAAATTGTTGATGTGCTCAGCCCTAAGTACGATATTATTGCCCGTTTTCAAGGAGGCCCCAACGCGGGTCATACTATAGAGTTCGAAGGAAAAAAGTTTGTCCTTCATACCATCCCCTCAGGTATTTTTATCGATAAATCCATAAACGTTATTGGAAATGGTGTAATTATCGACCCTTTCATTTTAAAATCCGAGATTACTAAACTTAAAGTTGCTAATGTTAATATTGGCAGCAATCTTTTGGTCTCCCGTAAAGCACATGTTATTATGCCAAGCCATAGATTACTTGATGCTGTTTATGAAAAATCTAAGGGAAAAGATAAGATAGGATCAACATTAAAAGGCATTGGTCCAACTTATACCGATAAGGTCTCACGAAACGGATTGAGAGTAGGAGATATAGAAGCAGATGATTTCGAGGCAAGATATCAAAAAGCCCGTGCAAGGCATATGAATATCATCAATAATTTTAATTATGATTTGGATGAATTCGTATTCGATGGGTTTAAATTCGATGAATACGAAAAGCAATGGATGCTAGCCTTGGAGACTTTGAAAGGCCTTGAAAAAATTAATAGTGAATACTATCTTAATAATGCCCTGAAAGAAGGTAAGAAAATACTTGCAGAAGGTGCCCAGGGTACTATGCTCGACATTGATTTCGGTTCCTACCCATTTGTAACATCTTCAAATACAATTACAGCAGGTGTTTGTAATGGCTTGGGTATTGCTCCAACTAATATTGGAAGAGTTTTTGGTATTTTTAAAGCATATTGTACAAGAGTAGGAAGTGGCCCTTTTCCCACTGAGTTATTTGATAATGATGGTGAGGAGATGAGAAAAATAGGACATGAATTTGGAGCCACTACCGGAAGACCACGCCGTTGCGGATGGTTGGATTTGCCTGCTTTGAAATATGCCATAATGTTAAGTGGAGTTACCGACCTGATGATGATGAAAGCCGATGTGTTAAGTTCTTTTGATGAAATTAAGGTGGCTACTTCCTACGATTATAAAGGAAAAAATACATCTGAAATTCCTTATGAGTTGGTTATCGATAAAGATTTTAAGGCAAATTATAAATCTTTTAAAGGATGGAAAAATGAACTTAATGACTGTTCAGATTATGCAGATTTTCCAGATGAACTAACAAATTATATTAAGTATATTGAAAAAGAAACCAATACACCAATAAATATTGTTAGCATCGGACCTGACAGGAGCGAGACTATTTTAAAATAGTAAGGCTGTTGTGTGGTCTAATAAATTACATTTTATTTTGTCTTCTTTATTCCATAGAAATCCCGTTAGGGATTAAATGTGGGTAGAAAATTAATTGATAATTTATGTGTTCCGTCCCATCCGGGACGGGATTGTATCTATGACTAATCTCTACCCATATCTGCCTCCTAACGGAGCCTGGAATATTTTCTTAATTTGATTTTTAATTCAGAGGTTACAAAACGAGGACAGTAGATAACTACACCAATAAATATCGTTAGCATCGGACAGGTGCGAGACT
>JBFFLX010000149.1:0-8923 GCA_041554435.1 Bacteroidales bacterium | reverse complement strand
TCGTTTATGATGATGGTGTTGGCATTTGCTATATCCAATCCCGACTCGATGATAGTTGTTGCCAGAAGCACATCGTATAGTCCATCGATAAAATCGACCATAATTTTTTCGAGTTTTTTGCCATCCATTTGTCCGTGACCAACACCAATTCTAACACCGGGAACAAACTTTTTAAGCATATCATAAACATCCAAAATATTTTGAACGCGATTATGTACAAAAAATACCTGTCCGCCACGTGATACCTCATATTCAATGGCGTTTTTAATAACGTCTTCGCCAAAAGATCTGACTTCGGTTTGCACCGGATAACGGTTTGGAGGCGGGGTGTTTATAATAGAAAGATCGCGGGCACCCATAAGCGAAAACTGTAATGTTCGTGGGATAGGCGTTGCGGTTAAGGTTAAAGTATCAACATTCGACTTAAACTGCTTTAATTTCTCCTTGGCAGACACTCCGAATTTTTGCTCCTCATCAACAATAAACAAGCCTAAATCCTTGAATTTAACATCTTTACTTAGAAGTCGGTGTGTGCCAATAATTATATCAATTTTGCCTTCTTCGAGTTTTTTTAATGCTTCTTTTTGCTGGGCAGAAGATTTAAAACGGTTAATATAATCGATATTTACAGGAAATTCTTCCAGTCGTTTGCCGAAGGTTTTAAAATGCTGAAGAGCCAATATTGTTGTGGGAACCAATACGGCAACCTGTTTGCTGTCGTTTACGGCTTTAAAGGCTGCCCTTATTGCTACTTCTGTTTTGCCAAACCCAACATCACCGCACACTAGCCTGTCCATTGGGTTTTCGGCCTCCATATCATTTTTTATATCCTGAGTTGATTTAATCTGGTCGGGGGTATCCTGATAAATGAAACTTGCTTCCAACTCATTTTGCAAATAAGTGTCGGGCAGAAATGCAAAACCTTTTGACGCTTTACGTTTTGCATATAATTTTATTAGGTCGCGGGCAATATCTTTTACCTTGCCTTTGGTTTTGTTTTTGAGTTTATTCCAGGCGTTGGAGCCTAACTTATTGAGTGTAGGAGGTGTGCCATCCTTACCAACATATTTTGAAATACGGTGAAGAGAATGTATGCTGATGTAAAGAAGGTCGCTGTTTTTATAGATAAGGCGAATGGTTTCCTGCTTTTTGCCATTGTTATCGATAATTTGTAATCCATCGAATTGCCCAACACCATGATCGATATGAGTAACAAAATCGCCAAGTTGTAAGTCGTAAAGTTCTTTGAGAGTGAGAGCCTCTTTTCGCCCGAAACCTTCTCTGAGATGAAACTTATTATATCTGTTAAATATTTGATGATCGGTATAGCAACATAATTTTAAATCCTTATCAACAAAGCCGGAACTCAAATTCAGGTTTAAAGCCTGGAAAAATGCTTTTCCACTTTCAGGATTATCAATTTGGATGTCTTCAAATATCGAATAAATACGTTCTATTTGTTTGGTGTTGTCTGATAGAATATAGTTGGCGTATTTTTCGCCTGTTTTATTGGATAAATCGTTGATTAACAGTTCGAAATTGTTATTAAATGCCGGCTGTGGTGTTTGGTTAAAACTAATAGTATCAGTAGTATTAAAGTAGGTAGTTCCAATTTCCACCAATAAAAACTTTTGCATTAAGTTTTTAGTTTCCTCAGCATTTACAAAGAGTTTTTCGGGGATTATTCTGCTTTCTTTATCGCCTAAGGAGCTGAAAATTTCATTAGCCCTTTTGAATTCTTCATCAACTTTTGCAAGTATAAGTTCTGACTGACTCAACCACAAAGTAGTGGAGTTAGGAATAAAGTTTAAAAAGTTTACTCTTTCTTCCAAAATTGTTCTGTCCTGAACATTGGGAAGTAATTTTATATTATTTAAATTACTGACTGACAATTGGCTAACCGGATCGAAAGTTCTGATACTTTCAATTTCATCGCCAAAAAACTCTATTCTGTAAGGATGTTCATTGGCATAGGAAAATACATCAACTATTCCACCGCGAATTGCAAACTGACCGGGTTCCGCAACAAAATCTACTACTTCGAATTCAAATTCTATCAACAAATCACTAATAAAATCGAGAGAGACCTGTTCTCCTTTACGGAGTTTCATAGTGTTTTTGGAGAGATATCTTTTTGTAATAACTTTTTCGGCCAGAGCCTGAGGATAAGTAACGACTATTGTTTTACGCTTGGCTTCATGAAAACGATTCAGGACTTCTGCACGTGAAAGTTGATATGCAGCATCGAGTTTTTCAGGTTCGTAGGGACGCTTGTAGGTAGTAGGGAAGAACAGCACTCGCTTTTTGTTGTGATCAGTATCCTGTTCCGAAAATAAGTTTTCCAGATCATTATAAAAATAAGCTGCTTGTTCCTTATCGGGAAGAATAACAAGATGTTGCTGAATTCCACTTTGTTCGAAAATTGAAGCGACAGTTAATGCAAAAGATGATCCTATAATCCCCTGAATATTAATTCGTTTAGAACTCCCTACACCAAGAAAACTCTCAAGTGTTTTGAGTTGCTCACTTTTTTGAAAGACAGAAATTAGATCGCTTTGCTGCATGCGGCAAAAGTAGTGTGATATTTTTTAATTGCCTAATAAGGAGAGAGAGGAGTTTTGAGTGTAGAGTTATGAGTTAATTTATAATGAAAAATGAAAAATGAAGAATGAAAAATTGCCACGAAGTCACCAGGTCACGAAGATGCACGAAGGGATTGGGTTTATATTATGATGTTAATTGATAAAAAAACTTATTTACTACTTAAGCCTTAGTGATACTTAGAGACTTCGAGTCTTTGTGGCAAAAAAAGAAGATGAAGCCTGGTTTGACAACAATGATAATTTTAAAGAAATCTGATATTAAAAATTGCCACGAAGTCACCAGGTCATGAAGATGCACGAAGGGTTTGCGTATTGTAATTTGCTCAATCTCAACCTAAACCTCAACCTCTGCCTTAACCTCAACAATTTTCTTTTCTGGAATAAATGTATTTTCAATTTCAGAGTTCAGTGATTTTAGAATACTTTGGTTCGAACTCAATTGATTTAAAATATCCTCTTTGGTTTCAGTAAATTTATCTTTAGCGTTGGAAAATAATTCTTTGTAGTAATTAATTCCATTTTGAAGATTTTCAGAAAATGTCATCAGATATTTCTCCTGCTTTTGAGTCATCTCATCTTTGGTTTCTTCAAATTTGTTGTTTAGATAGTCGATATAAATTTTCAACTCTTTAATAAACATATTTGGTCTGTCGGTTCTGCTGATAACATTAGTACGGCCATAAATATGATCTACCAACTCTTTAAGGTTCATCTTTTTGGAGAAATATGCCAAATTAGGGCTTGGACAAACTGAAACTCCCGGTCCTTCTTTATCTGTTTCTATGTTGTTTGCTATAAGTGCTGAGGTTCCTAAGCCTACGCATATACATCCTTTGTCGACTATTTGTCTGAATTTTCTAAAATAATCTTTTGCAGATGCACCACTTTCTTCAAGTTGCTTAAGTTTCTTTTTTTGATATAATGAAGAAGCCGTACACAGTCCTCTTTCGTGGAATTCATTATCGAGTGCCACATATCTTTTGGGGCAGTTACTACCTGGTTTACCTTCGTTAATTAAAGTAAGTTTTTCAAGGTCCTTAGTATTTCCTCTCAAACTATTAAAAGGCACACCCAAAGGAGAAATATTACTCAGATATAAATCTTCTTCCTTGGCATCAATAAGTCTGTCGATTGTTGTTTCATCAACAGAAGTTACTTCGGGCACCAATAAAAAAGGTGTTCCCCAGCCAACGGAATCAATTTCATAATGTTCAAGTAAAAAGTCATGTTCTTCTGCTGTGCCAACACCACCCTGAGCAGTAATTTTTAAGGGGAGTTCTGTTTTTGGGATTGTTCTTCCCTTATTTTCCAAAGCTTTAACAAGTATCTCATTTACAGAGGAAATAAGATCTTTTCTATTTTTTTTGAATTCTTCCAATATTGGGCCCATTAAAAAACCGTCGGTTGCAAAAGCATGTCCTCCGCAGTTTAATCCTGATTCTATACGGTATTCAGAAACCCATAAGCCTTTCTTCGCAAAAAACTTACCCTGGATTAATGCTGAGCGATAATCACTAACTTTTAAAACTATCTTCTTTTTTATATCCCCATTCTTATCTGGAAAAAAATCATCGAAATTTTCAATATAGGCATATAAACGAGGATTCATCCCTGCCGACAGGATAATAGATGAGCGCAAATTACTATTAGCGTAGCCTCTCAAAGCCGCATGTGCGTCATTATATTCTACAGGTAATTTTTCGCCTTTGCTATAGTTGTCTTTGTCAACTTTTGTCATTATGTTGACATCAATACTGCCAGGACTAAGGTTTTCCCTTAACCATGATTTAATGTCATTTACATTGAAGTATTTATCGGTTAAAGTGTTGAACTCCTTCTTTAGAGTTGATGAATCCGGCAGTGAATTAACATATTCTACTAACTCATTTTTCTTACTTAAAGTAGCAGTTTTAAATTCTTCGAACTTCCTATCTACCTGTTCGTTAATGAAGTTTAAGTAAACAGTTATACGCTTAGCGCGAAAATCATCAATCTTATCACTAATCTCCTGAAAAGGTAGTTGTAATTTTTCGCTATACGACTTTCTTATCTTTTCAAGAAGTGCATCATCAACTAGTGATATTACAGAATCGATACCATAATGAGATACCTTCAAAGGAGTATCTATTGTATAACCAATTCCCATAACGGGTATGTGGAAACTATGACTTTTCTGCATTTCAAGACTTTTTAAAATCATATTGTAATTCGTTCTTTATTGAGCATTTGTAATCATCAAAGGTTGCAAACTGGACAACAAATAATATTTGGTAAAAGTACTCAAGAAAAAGCATAATAAAAGGCTGCATGCATAGTATATTGGGGTATGATATTTTTCTTCATTTTAAATTGCTGTATTTTCGAGTGTTTACAGCCTTTTGGAGCCCAAACGTATGATCAATTGAGTAAACAATTACTTTTATAAAAAACATTAAAATATAGAATCTTTGAATAGTATTCACTTCCTTTTGTACTTTTGCAATAAATATTTTTAGTTTTAAGATTAACTAGTTAAACTATGCCAAAAAACAACGACTTTACTTTGAACGGTACGGAGCTCGATAATAATCTAAAATATTTACAACTACTTTCAGAAAAATTTCCAACAATTCAAAAGGCTAGCACAGAGGTTATAAATTTATCCGCTATCTTAAATTTACCAAAAGGAACTGAACACTTTCTTACTGATATTCATGGTGAATATGAAACATTTTCTCATGTTTTAGCAAATGCTTCGGGGGTTGTTAAGAGGAAAATTGAAGATGTATTCGGTAAGACTTTACGTAAAAAAGAAAAGAACCTTCTGGCATCGTTGATTTATTACCCAAAGGAAAAACTGGAACTTGTTTTGAAACATGAAGACGATTCCACAGAATGGTTTGCCATTACTTTACAACGATTAATAAAAGTAGCCAGAGCAGCAGCTTCAAAATATACCAGGTCGAAAGTTCGTAAAGCTATGCCAGGTGATTTTGCATATATTATTGATGAACTTTTAAATGAAAGTGGCGAAGATAAAGAAGAATATTTCGAAGGAATTATCAATACTATTATAAATATCGACAGGGCAGAAGCTTTTATTATAGCAATTTGTAAATTTATTCAGCGACTTTTAATCGACAGACTTCACATTATCGGTGATATATTTGACAGAGGTCCCAGTGCTGAAAAAGTTATGGATCGTTTAATAGATCATCATGCCGTTGATATACAGTGGGGAAATCATGATATTATCTGGATGGGTGCTGCTTCCGGAAGCTTGGCTGCAATTGCAAATGTTCTACGTATTTCATTGAGGTATAATAATTTAGATACAATTGAGGATGCCTATGGAATTACATTAATGCCATTGGCAACCTTTGCCATGAAAAATTATAAAAATGATCCTTGCAATTGTTTTGTCCCCAAAGCAAAAACAGATATCAGCCAATTTGAGTTAATAAAACAAATGCATAAGGCTGTTAGTATTATTCAATTTAAGTTGGAAGGTCAAATAATAAAGGATAACCCTAACTTTAATATGGACGACAGACTGCTTTTGGATAAAATTGATTATAAAAAAGGCACTATTACCATTGAAGGAAAGCAATTTGATTTAATTGATAGATATTTTCCAACTGTTGATTCGGAAGATCCTTATAAGTTAACAAGAGAAGAAGCTGAGGTGATGGATAAGTTGGGATCGAGTTTTAAAAATAGCAGAAGACTTCACCAGCATATGGAATTTCTATTTGCAAATGGCAGCATGTATTTAAATTATAACTCAAATTTATTATATCATGGTTGCGTACCTATGAATGAGGATGGTAGTTTTCAGTCGATGGAAATTAATGGAAAGGAATATTCAGGCAGAGAACTTTGTAACCGTTTCGACCGAGCTGTTCGCAGTGCCTATCAAAACAGATTTAAAAGGAAGAAAGATAATCCTTATATGGATTATAGTTGGTATTTATGGTGTGGTCCGGTGTCTCCATTATTTGGGAAACAGAAAATGACAACATTTGAAAGGTATTTTATTGATGATAAAACTGTTCAAAAGGAGGATAGAAATCCTTACTATAATTATGCCTATGAGAGTGAAGAAGCCTGTGAAAAAATTTTAAAAGAGTTTAATCTTGATCCTGAAGTTTCGCATATAGTAAATGGACATGTGCCCGTTAAAGTTAAGAAAGGAGAAAGTCCTATTAAAGCAAATGGTAAACTTTTCGTTATCGATGGTGGTATGTCGATACCATATCAAAAAGTTACAGGTGTTTCAGGTTATACTTTGATTTTCAACTCATATGGTTTAGTTTTGGTGGAACATAAAGAGTTTGGCTCTAAGCAGGAAGCCGTTGAAAATGAGAAAGATATTATCTCTGACAGGATATTTATTGAACGGAATGCAAAAAGAAAAAGGGTAAGTCATACGGATATTGGAATTGAGATAAAGTCACAAATTGATGATTTGAAGATGTTACTGTCAGCTTATAGAGAAGGTTTGATAAAAGAGAGAATTTAATTATGACCAGAGTTTTTAAGTTCGGAGGTGCCCTGATGCAAAATGCTGATGGGATACGGAAAGTGGGTGCTCTAGTTGAAGAATATGCATGCGAACCATTGGTAATTGTGGTTTCTGCATTAGGAAAAACAACAAATGCCCTGGAGAATTTACTCACTTTAGCATCTAAGGATAAAACATCGGATGAAACTCAGAATGCTTTTTTTAGAATTAAGCAGAATCATTTATCAATATTGAATGCACTTTGTCCTGATAATCCTGAAAATAGAAAACTCGACAACTTATTTGCAGAGTTATGGGAGGCTCTTAATACTGATTACAATGATTATTATTATGCCTATGATCAAATTGTAAGTTTTGGTGAGAGGTTCTCAAGTTTCATTGTATTTAATTATTTAAAGTCGAAGGAAATTGCAATAAAGAGAATTGATTCTACAGAAATAATTGTTACCGATAGTAATTTTACTGATGCAGCAATAAACTGGAAAATGACAAGCAAAACCATCGAGGCAAAAGTTGTTCCCTCAATTGAATCGGGATTGGCGGTGATTACTCAGGGCTTTATCGCTTCTGATGATACTGGCTATTATACAACTCTTGGTCGTGAAGGCTCTGATTTCACAGCAGCAATTATTGCAAATATTATTGATGCTGATGAACTAACAATCTGGAAGGATGTTCCAGGCTTAATGAATGCTGATCCCAAGCGTTTTCCGGATACTTTTAAATTAAAAAATATTTCATATCACGAAGCTATCGAACTGGCATTTTATGGTGCTTCTGTTATACATCCTAAAACTATACAGCCTCTAAAAGAAAAGGGAATCCCTCTTTTTGTAAGATCTTTTTATAATCCGCAATCATCGCCTTCTATAATTTCATCTGATAGTTCATCAGATGAAAAGGAACATAAAATTATTCTTAAGGACGATCAGGTTTTATTGAGTATTACTTCCAAAAATCTTGATTTTATAACAGAGGAAAATCTCACAATAATTTTTAAAGCATTGAGTAAACATAAAATTCATGTTAATCTTATGCAAAATTCGGCCGTTAGTTTTTCGGTATGTTTTAATTATAATGAAGAAAAATTTAATTCATTGCTAAAGGAATTAGAAAATCAGTTTATTATTAGGTATAATTCTGGTTTGCAATTGCTAACGATTCGCCATTATAATGATGACTTAATTGAAAAGCAAGTATTGGGTAAAAGTATATATCTTGAGCAAAAGAGTAGATCTACTGTTCAACTGCTCCTAAGATAGAACGGCAAACAGAATATCGTAGCCCAATTATTAACTTATTATAATATGTTTACTATTTTTCCGAATCCAATTTCTTCCTCTGGAAGATTTTAGTTGTTTTTCTCTGATCATAGCCTCTTTTTTAGTATTAAAAAACTCCAAATGAATTACTATCCAAGGTCTGAACTTTTTCGACCAACCTTTACCAAGTTCGTTATGAGATTTAAATCTTGAGATAAGATCTGATGTATAACCTATATAGATTTTATCGAATTTTTGAGAAAATAGTACATATACTGCAAACATAATAATTAGGTTTAGGGTAAAAAAAAAGCCGGCATTAAGCCGGCTATTGTAGCGGGGGCCATTCCGAGTACTCGGAAGAACTGACGTCCGTCAGCCGACGGATATGAGCCCTACAAAATATTAGTAATATTTTTCCGAATCCAATTTCTTCCTCTGGAAGATTTTAGTTGTTTTTCTCTGATCATAGCCTCTTTTTTAGTATCAAAAAACTCCAAATGAACTACTATCCAAGGTCTGAACTTTTTCGACCAACCTTTACCAAGTTCGTT
>JBFFLX010000148.1:0-9035 GCA_041554435.1 Bacteroidales bacterium | reverse complement strand
GTGCCTTCAGAGTCCAGAGCAAATACAGAAAATGATTTTCTGAAATTAATAAGTGGACAATTGAAAGGCTTGAAATTTTATGAATCAGTAATTATAAATGCAAAAGGAGAACAAAAAACAATATTATGGCATAATTCGTTACTAAGAGATAAAGACGGAAACATTGAAGGAGTGCTAAGTTCGGGAGAGGACCTTACTAAAAGAAAAAAAGCTGAAAATGACTTAAAAACCCTAAACAATAAACTTTTACTTGCACAAAATATTGCAAAAATTGGATACTGGTCGCTTAATATATCTACACAAATGCCATCATGGAGCGACGAGGTTTTTAATATGTATGGTATTCCAAAAGCAAATGGAGAACTCAATTATCCGGAACAAAAAAAAGTAGTACATCCCGATGATTGGGAATATTTTGATAATTCAGTCCAAAAGTTAATAAATGAAGAAATTCCCTATGATGTACAAATTAGAATATTTAAGCCTGATGGGAATTTAGTTTGGATAAGAACCAGAGGCTATATAAGTGATAACAAACAAGAACTTTTTGGCATTGCTCAGGATATTACCGATTTTAAGATATATGAAATAGAGTTAGAAGAACAACAAGAACTTCTTGAAAAAATATTTAATACTATAACAGATGGAATAATTATCACTGACAAAAATCGAATAATTAAATTTATTAATAAAGGCCTATGTGAACTTACCGGATTTAAAGAGAAGGAGTTATTAGGAAGAAGTACAAAAGTTATTTATGAGTCGAAGGATACATTTAAGGAAATTGGTGAATTAATAGATAGTAATTCATTTGAAGTGCTTAGAAATTTTTATGTAAAACCTTATAAAAGGAAAAATGGAGAGGTTTTTCCCGGAGAGACCTTTGTTTCAAAACTATTTGATAATGAGGGCAATTGGACAGGCAACCTTGGTGTTATCAGAGATGTTAGCGAAAGAATAAGGTTTATTGATGAATTGAATAAAGCAAAAGAAAAAGCCATAGTCAGCGAAGAAAAATACAAGGCTCTTTATGAAAATGCTCCATTGTCGTACCAGTCGTTAGATGAAGATGGCAGATTTTTAGATGTAAATCCTACCTGGCTTTCAACGCTGGGATATGAAAGAGAAGAAGTAGTTGGAAATTATTATAAAGACTTTCTGCATCCACAATGGAAAGAACATTTTGAAATTAATTTTCCTAAATTTAAAAGCAAGGGTCATGTGCATGATGTTGGCTTTAAAATAAGGCATAAAGATGGACATTATATTGATATATCGTTTGAAGGCTGTATAGGATATCACCCTGATGGTAGTTTTAAACAAACTTATTGTGTTTTTCAGGATGTGACTGAAAAAAATCTGGCTGTTGAAAAATTACTTAAAAATCAATATTATTTAAGTAAAGCTCAGGAAATTGGCAAAATAGGCACCTGGGAACTTGATTTGACCGAAAACAAACTTGTATGGACAGAGGAAACTTATAATATTTATGGAATTCCAGTTGGAACAGAGATCACCTATGAAGAAGCAGTTAAACTTATACATCCTGAGGATGTTGATTATGTTAGAAATGCATGGAATTATGCAGTTAAAAATAAAGGATTTTATATTGAGCATAGATTAATTATTAACGGAAATATTAAGTGGGTAAGACAAAAAGCCGATCTCGAGTTTAACAATGAAGGAAAGGCAGTGAGAGGAATTGGTTTCACACAAGATATAACATCTCAAAAAATAACTGAAAATGAGTTGCTTATAGCAAAAGAAAAGGCCGAAGAAAGCGACAGACTTAAATCTGCTTTTCTTGCCAATATGAGCCACGAAATACGTACTCCTATGAATGGAATATTGGGCTTTACCAGCCTTTTGAAAACACAGGATCTAAACGGCGAAAAACATTCGAGATATATCGATATAATACAGAAAAGTGGCGAGAGAATGTTGAATACCGTAAACGATATCATAGAAATTTCCAGAATTGAAACAAATCAAATAAGTGTAAATATTTCTAATGTAAATGTAAATAATATCGTTGTCGGACTTATTGATTTTTTTATCCCCGAGGCTGGAAAAAAAGGAATAAATATACTTTGTGATAACAAAATAGATAAATCCGACTTTAAAATAGAAACAGATGAAAATAAACTCACTTCTGTTTTAACTAATTTGATTAAAAATGCTATTAAATACACCAAAAAAGGAGTTATTGAAATAAGTTGTGTCAGGGAGGAAGATAAACTACATTTTAGTGTGAAAGATACCGGAATTGGTATTCCTGCTTCAAGGCAGAAAGCAGTTTTCGACAGATTTGTTCAAGCCGACATAGAGGATAAACAAGCACATGAGGGATCTGGTTTAGGATTGACAATAACAAAATCATATGTTGAAATGCTTGGTGGTGAAATATGGGTGGAATCAACTCCTGATAAAGGTAGTACATTTCATTTTACTGTGGATTTTGTAAAAGCAAATGTGCAGTCTGAAGAAATTATGGAAATGGATATTGATTTGAAAAACTCAAAAAAAATGAATATTCTTGTTGCTGAAGATGATGATGTAAGTTACGATTTACTCAATATGATTTTATCTTCAGAAAATTGCATTTTATATCGTGCTCTTAACGGAAAGGAATCATTGAATATTTATAAGGAAAATCAAGATATCGATCTGATATTAATGGACTTAAGGATGCCTGTAATGGATGGAATACAAGCCACTAAAGAAATCCGAAAATTGAATACAAATATCCCAATTATAGCGCAAACGGCTCATGCTCTGCACGGCGATAAGGAAAAAATTACTAAGGCAGGCTGTACCGATTATCTATCGAAACCAATAATTAGGGATGAATTAATAAATACAATTGATAAATACAGATAACTTATTGTTATTTAATACGAAACAACTTTGTTCAGTTAAAGTATAAAATTACAGGTTTTATATAACCGTAAAATGATATCCTTTTCCTTTTAATGTGATGATTTCTAATGATTTATCTTCAGAAAAGTAATTTCTTAATTTTCGAATATAAACATCTAATGTACGAGAATTATAATAAGAGTCATCACCCCAAACTTCCATTAGGAGTTGCTTTCTATCTGTAGTTTTGTTTTTATTAGCACATAGAATATTAAGAATTTCTGATTCTTTATACGATAATTTGAAAGTTTCATCATCTTTAAATAATTCGTATTTCAATTTGTTGTATTTAAACTTGCCCAATTTAATAATATCGTCTTCAGCTTTGCTTTGAGAACTGCTTAAGTTTATAATATTCAACTGATTTTGTATTCTAACAATCAGTTCTTTCATGCTAAAAGGCTTTCTGATATATTCAGTACCACCAGATTCAAATCCTTGTATAAGGTCATCGGTGGAAGTTTTAGCGGTAACAAACAATATGGGTAATTGCGGAAATTTGTTTCTTATCTCCCTTCCAAGGGTAAATCCATCAACATTTGGAAGCATAACATCGAGAACACAAATATCAGGTGAAAATGTTTCAAAACTTTCCATTACCAAGCCTCCATCGTGAATCAACTTAACCTCAAAATCCTGCCCTTCAAGGGTTTCTTTCACTATCTTTCCCAGGAATGGCTCATCCTCTACATATAGTATTTTCTTTCTCTTACTCATGGTGTATCAATTGGTAATTTAAGTGTAAAACAACATCCTCCTTCATGTAAATTTTTCACTGTTATACTTCCTCCATGCATTTTCATAACCATGCTGGCATAACTTAATCCCAATCCGTAACCTTTAATATTGTGAGTATTGCCCCTTGGTATTCTGAAAAACTTTTCAAATATCTTATTAAGATATTCCTCTTCTATTCCAATACCATTATCCAGAACTTTCATTATGACTTCATTACTGGTCTTTTCCACCTCTATTTTAATTTGAATGCTTTCATCATTGTACTTTAAACTATTATCAATCAAATTAACTATAACACCACTTAAATGAGTTTTATCGGCATTTATCACAACCTCATCAGTATCTGATAGAATTTTTATATTAGCCCCTGCCCTATCTAGTCTTGGCTTTAATGAATTACTCAAGTCTTCAACCAGCTCGATTAAATTAATTGCTTGTTTGGCTAAAAAATTACTATCGTCCTCCAAAGCAGCATTTTTAAGGACCTGGTCTACCAGTATATTCAACTTATCAACTTCTCCAATGGCCATTTGTAAATACTCCCTGGTAGTTTGAGGATTATTTATTTTATCAAATTCAAGCAGTGCTTCCAGGGCAACGCTTACAGTTGAAACAGGAGTCTTTAGTTCATGCGTAATATTGGAAATAAAATCGTTTTTAAGTCTCATTAACTTATTCTGATTAATTAAACTTCTAAAGGCTATTACAAAAGCCACTGAACTTATTAAAAGCAAAATTAAAGCAAAGAATATTTGAGCACTTATTTTTTTAATCAGATATAAACTGTAATCAGTAATTCTCAAGAAAAAATGTGTATCAAATATGCTGGTTTTTATTAAAATTTCATCTCCCTTTTCTGCAGCATTAAATTCATTTTCATTGAGCCAAATAAGTGTAAAATTATCATAATTATTTTTTACAAAATCTCCAATAAGGCTGAAATACAGGCTAGTATCTACTTTAGTAATGAAATAACTTTCAAGGCTATCATTAGCATCTCTTCTAAGAGCCACTGTATTAATTAACATTCTCATTCCCTGAAAAATCAACTTTGTTGTGGAGTCATTAATTCCTTGAAAGTTTATGTCTTGTGAGTTATTGGAATCAAAACTATAAGAAGTTGTATTAGAATATATTGCCGTTTCAACTGAATCGATTGCGGTATTATTTTCATGATTAGATATTTTGGCAACTATATGAAAAGAAGAATCAGGACTTTCTATGTGATTATTCCAAATTAATGCAGAATCTACAATCGAATCAGTTAAGATCATCAATGATATACTGCTGCTATCCTTCATAAAAGGCGTGATAAAATTTGCAGCCATCATCGAATCTATCGTTTGTTGTTTAGCTTGTTTTAATCCTTGGTTAATATCCTTTAAGAGCAACTTCTTTTGTGTTGAGAACTGATTGTAAAGCCAGTAACTTAAAAACAATGCCAGTAAAACCTGACTAACAATCATCATCAACCGTATTAACCATATTTTATTTTTCTTCTTCATCATATTTAAAATGCGAAAATAGCACAAAGTAGTTTAAGTATCAAGCAATTAACCTTAATTAACCTTAATTGGTTATGGCTTAACCTTAGTAGATATATTCTCCAGTTACATTTGCTTTCAAATATTAACAATCAAAATTTATAAAAATGAAAAATTTATTAATAGTACTAATTTTTATGAGCACAAGTACAATACTTTCTGCTCAAAGTCAAGATGAGTTATTACGAAATGAGGGTATGGTAACTTATGAAGAAGTTATAAAACTCAATATTGTATTGGATGGAGCTGATGAAGAAATGCAGTCGATGCTACCAAAGGAAAGTAAAAATAATACAATCCTCTATTTTAATAGTAATAATTCGAAATACCAAAACCAACAATCCGAGGAAAATTCTGATATAGTATCGGAGCATGGAAACGGTTCTATTATGGTAAAGATGAGTCAACCTGACAATATTATCTTCCGCGATTTCAAAAAGAATAAAATCGTTTCTCAAAAGGAATTTATGACACGTATGTTTCTAATAGAATCGGAAAACTCTAAAAGTGACTGGAAGATAACTGCAAATCAAAAAATGATACTGGGCTATCGCTGTCAGGAGGCAATTAAGCAAGACAGTACCACAAAAACTCAGGTATGGTTTACCTCCGAAATTCCGGTATCAACAGGCCCAGGAATCTATGCAAACTTACCTGGATTAGTTTTAATGGTTAATGTAGATGATGATGAAAGAACCATTACTGCAAAATCAGTTGAGTTGAGGAAACTTGAAGAGGATTTGTTGGCAAAACCTAAAAAAGGTAAAAAAGTAAGTAAAGAGAAGTTCGAGGAAATTGTTAAAGAAAAAACCGATGATATGAATTCGGGAGAAGGTAGTGGCACCATAATTATGACAATAAGTCAATAATAACAAACAGTTAACATGAAAACATTTTTTTCAACGATATTTATTCTTTTAAGTACTTTTAGTTTTGCCCAGCAACATAAACTAGAAGGCAGTTTATTTGGCAAAGATGGCAGTTCACTGCTCTATGCTACGGCGGTTTTACTTTACCCTGATGATTCAACAATGGCATATTATGGTATAACAAATGAAAAAGGTCATTTTGAAATTAAAAACATAAAAGAGGGCAATTATCTACTTCAAACATCATATTTGGGTTATGAACCATACTATCAGCAATTAAGTGTTCCATTGCCAAAAGGAAATACTTTAGCGGCCATTATCATGAAACCTATAGATGTTAACTTACCCGAATTAGAAGTAAGTGCCGACCGTATTCCATTCATTATCAAGGATGATACCATTGAATATGGCGCGGGTTCTTATAAAGTAAAAACTGATGCTGCTGCAGAAGATTTGCTTAAGAAACTGCCAGGTGTTCAGGTTGATCGTGCTGGAAACATAAAGGCTCAGGGAGAAAGTGTACAAAATGTTTTAGTAGATGGTAAGGAGTTTTTTAGTAGTGATCCAAAAGTTGCTACTAAAAACCTCCCTGCTGATGCTGTTGACAAAGTACAGGTTTACGACAAGAAGTCAGAGGAAACGGAACTTACTGGTATAGATGATGGAAATTATGCTAAAACAATAAATTTCGTTCTTAAAGATGGAAAGAAAAGTGCCGTTTTTGGAGATGTTAGTGCCGGAATTGGTACCAATGAAAAGTTCCAGGGTGGTGCGAAAATCTATCGATTTACTAAAAAATACCAACTCGCTGCGTTGGGGATGATTAATAATGTAAATAAATACGGCTTTTCTTTTAATGACTATCTTGACTTTAACGGTGGATTACAAAACCTGATGAATGGAGGCAGTGGAAGTATTGCTATTGGAACCCCAGATGATATTCCTATCGATTTTGGCCAAAATATTAATGGATTGGTGAGTTCAGGTATTGGTGGAGCAAACTACACTTACGAAGCGAGAAAAAATAACCGTTTTAATGTAAGTTATTTGATTAGCGGATCTGACAAAAATCTAACTCAAAACACCTTAACTCAAAATTATTTGGATTCCCTAACATTTTTAAAAGAAGACGATTTTATTCAACAATCTTCAAACAGAACACATCGATTGAACTTTGGCTGGAAAAATCGTATCGACTCAAGTCAGAATTTAGTTATTAGTGGCGGCTTGGGCTATCAAACATATAATTCTAATAGTTTACTAATCTCACAAAGCAGTGAAAATAAATTGATTATAAACAAACTTGATAATATTGCTAAAAACGGGGAAACGAAATATTCTTCTAATATATCGTCTACTTATCTCAAAAAATGGAGCAACAACTGGAAACTTCTCAAACTAGGCGCAAAATTTTCGATGAATGATAATATGCTCAATAAAAACTGGACAAATAAAACTACAATAATGAATCCGCCCAATAGTATATTTGATAATGCATATCAGAATAACGACAATATGACTTTGCGATATTCAATAACTTCTTCAATCACAAGAAAAATTAAACCCTTATGGTATATTGTACCATCCATTAGCGTCGGTAAAGTTAATGAGCAAATAAATAAAGTTCAGGGAGAACCACCTGTTAATGAAAATATTATCGACAGTTTAAGTCCTGATTTTATTCAAGATTATAGTTATTTAAGAACTGCGTTGTCAATAAACAGAAATACTAAAAAGAGTCAACTCAATTTATCATTGGGGGTTGAAAACACATTGCTAAGTAAGAAACTTAATAACAACAATTCTATAACTTCTAATAATTGGTATTTGACCCCAAAAATCTCCTGGAATTATGAATATCGGACAGGTAAACGTGTAGGTTTTAGTTTGAGATCATCAGTAATTACTCCAAACGCTAATCAATCGCTACCCACTGCTAATATCACTAATCCTTTGATGCTTTATAGAGGTAACATTAATTTGAAACCTGAATACAGCAACGATCTTCAAATTAACTGGATGTATTTTGATCAGTTCTCGCAAATTTCAATATTTGCCTTTGCCAATGCCAACTATACTATTAATAAAATTAATTTTTCCCGAGAAATTATGCCTGATTTATCGCAGCAACTTTCATTAGTGAATGTAAAAGATGACTATCGTGCCAGCGCCAGTATTGAATTCAACACTCCAATAAAGGCATTAGGACTGGATTTCAATGCAAATTTTAGAGAAGACTGGAATCGGGGGATAAACATAGTGAATGAGGTTGAAAACACCATTATTAATTTTAATCACAGTATAACCGTAAAAATTAATAATCGGAAGAAGGAAAAGTGGGACATAGGTATTGGAGCAAACTTCCAACTTCAGGATGCAAAATATTCAATCCAGAATTCTTTAAATAAAGTATATTATAATTTTACAGGGTTTATGGATCTTTCATATACACCTAATGATAAGTGGTATTTTGGCTTTACCGGCGATTTGAAAAGATATAACTCAAATTCCTTTGGAGAAACTTTTTATATTCCACTATTGAGAGCCGAAATAACTCGTTATATACTAAAAAACAATCGTGGTGTTATTACATTTGAAATATTTGATATTCTAGATAAAAACAATGGTATTGAGCGTATTAGCGACATGAATTACCTACAGCAAACAATTTCAAATACTCTTCAAAGATATGCAATGATAACGTTTAAATACAGATTAAACAGCATGGCAAAAAAATCAGGTTTTCAGCTAAATATGAAGCGTCGATAAATATATATAATTGCAATGATTCTTTTTTTTATTGGAGTGACCATATTAATTACTGGTCACTCCAATATTTTTTTTGGTTCTGCTAACATCTTTTATAAAATTTTTAATCTCATAATTGCATAATGATTTACTTTGCCTCGCATTATTCAGAATTTTAAAATATCTTAGTAAATTCTATTAATAAATTAAAAGTGGC
>JBFFLX010000147.1:0-9038 GCA_041554435.1 Bacteroidales bacterium | reverse complement strand
TCCCTAATACTTTGTATTTTTAACGCAGCTTCATTTGCTTTATCTTTTTCAGTTAAATTAGCCCAACTTGTTCTAAAAGTAAACCTATCAATGCTTACAGTATCAATATTAATTTTCCGTATAATTGTATCAATAACTTTTTTACGATTGTAACCTGCATTATAGTCAAAGGCATTTCCATCATTATATACCTGATAGGTTTGATTAATATTGCTTACAACCTTAGGTTGATTTTCAAATTCAGATTTTGCATTATATGATATTAATGTTCCAATATCAGATAACTGAAAAATATTTTCCGGTTCATCTTTGCCCCTTTGTTCAGCAAACTGCAGATAAAATGAATTATCAGGATCCACTTCCGGGAAAGTCCTTACATTCACATTTAATAACTTATAAGTTGATGAGGGCTTATCAATAAAACTACTAACTCCGAGATATTCAGAGGCATAGCCTGATAAAGGACCTGGTACTCTATCAATTTTCTGCATACTAATATCCAACTGAATAACTGTTCTAGGTAGTCCGTAAACAATACCTTCGGGGCCAGTATTCATATTACTGCTTACTTTACTAATTCGAAATTGAGGAAATGCTGCAGTCCCGACTAATACTAATACTATAAGTGAAATTATCTTTGTCTTCATTTTAATCCTAATTTGAGTCTGTTTATCACACCTAACAAAAGTAGCAATTATTTTCTTACGAAGAAGAGTAGTTAATGTGATTAGATGATCAGAAGATCAATGGATGAATAGATCAGAATATAAATGTATAAATGAATGAAAGGATCAACAGATGCATGGATTAATTCAAAGGATTACAGGGTCAATGGAAGAAAAGATGAATGAAGGAGTTGATTAATGTATTGTGGTATCCTGCAACAATGTAAAAAAAAGCCTCGTTATTTTTGAATAACGAGGCTTACTAATTTCTATTTCAAAAACAATAGTTCTCTGTATTTTGGCAATGGCCATAACTCGTTGTCTATCAACAACTCCAAATCGTCAACGTGTTTTCTGATAGGATCAAAGAATTTCACAACATTTTCTCTGTAGGCAAATCCCTGTTCTGTGATATCTTCTATTTTATTTGCAACTTTTCTAGCTTCTACCATTGCATCAACTAACTCCTTAACAGCAGAAATATGTTCAGATATCTGCTTGATAGTGTTAATTTGATTTCTGGAAAGTTTGATATAAGTTTTCGAATCAAGAACATCTTTTAATCCTTTGGTATTTTCCACCAAACGATTTTGATATTTGATAGCAGTTGGAAGTATGTGATTAATGGCTACATCTCCCATAACACGGGCTTCGATTTGAATTTTCTTGATGTATTTTTCCATTTTAATTTCATATCGTGCTTCCAGTTCGGTTCTGCTCATCACATCAAGTTCTTCGAACATTGCAATAGTTTTATCTGAAATAAAAGCTTTCAGTGCTTCAGGAGTTGCCTTATTATTAGACAATCCGCGCTTTTTTGCTTCTTTTACCCATTCATCACTATATGAGTTGCCTTCGAATCTAATATGTTTTGATTCAATTATATATCTCTTAACAACATCAAATATTGCATCGTCTTTTCTCTGACCTGATTTAATTAACTCTTCAACATCTGCTTTAAACCTGTGCATTTGCTGTGCCACAATTGAATTTAAAACAAACATTGGCTTGGCTGTATTTGCGGATGAACCCACTGCCCTGAATTCGAATTTATTTCCAGTAAATGCAAAAGGAGAAGTACGGTTACGATCTGTATTATCCAGAAGAATTTCAGGAATCTTAGGAAAGCCAAGAGAACCTGAATTACCATTTGAGGAACCCATTGCTTCTCTGGAAGTTAATTTTTCAATACTATTCAATGTTTCTGTAATCTGTTCACCAACGAAAACGGAAATAATTGCCGGTGGAGCTTCATTTGCTCCTAATCGTAAGTCATTACCTGCAGATGCGATACTTGCTCTAAGCAATTCTTCATTTTGATGTACAGCTTTTAATATGTTAGCCAAAATGGCAATAAATCTAAAATTATCCTTTTTAGTTTTGCCCGGAGAAAGAAGATTTAACCCATTATCGGTGGCCAACGACCAATTATTGTGTTTACCTGAACCATTTACTCCGGCATAAGGTTTTTCATGCATTAAAACTTTAAAATCATGACGTTTTGCAACCGTATCAAGCAAGTGCATTAGCAATTGATTATGATCGACAGCAATGTTTGCCTCCTCATAAACAGGGGCGCACTCAAACTGACTAGGTGCAACTTCATTATGGCGAGTTTTAATTGGAATACCTAATTTATGCGATTCTATTTCCAATTCCTGCATAAAAGCAAGTGCGCGACGGTTAATAGTTCCAAAGTAGTGGTCGGATAACTGCTGATCTTTCGCAGACGAATGACCAAAAACAGTCTTTCCTGTAAGCACAAGGTCAGCACGAGCGCTGTATAAAGCATTATCTACTAAGAAATATTCCTGCTCCCATCCGAGAGTAGGATAAACTTTTCCAATATTTTTGTCAAACATTTTTAAGACCGGAGTAGCAATTTCATCGAGTGCTTTAATGGACCTTAAAAGAGGAGTTTTATAATCCAGTGATTCGCCTGTATACGACACGAATATTGTTGGTATACAGAGAGTTTCATCAATAATAAATGCAGGAGATGTAGGATCCCAGGCAGTATAACCTCTGGCCTCAAATGTACTTCTTATACCTCCACTTGGGAAACTTGAAGCGTCAGGCTCCTGCTGTATTAAGGAGTTTCCCTGAAATTCTTCTATGGCTGTTCCATTTGGATTTGGATTAATAAATGCATCATGTTTCTCTGCAGTTGATCCTGTTAAAGGATGAAACCAGTGAGTGTAATGCGTTGCACCTTTAGTTGTTGCCCATGCTCTCATTGCAGATGCTATCTGGTCGGTTATTTTACGATCAATTCTAACACCATTGTTAATTGCATCCATTACCGCTTTGAAGGCCTCGGAAGTGAGGTATTCCTTCATTGTTGATTGGTTAAAGACCATGGAACCATAGTAGTCGGAAATTTTGTTTGAGGGATAATCAACCTTCTTAACCTGACGGTCGATAGTTTGTTCTAATGCTACAAACCTGAAATTAGCCATAATTTATTAGTTTTTGTTTTTAATTAGTAATAATCCTATAAATGTTATTAATCCATTGATAATCAACAATTCAAAACCTATTTGGTATCCGTTAAATAATATCTCCGAGTATTTACTTATAAAATATGATATAATCGGCGACAAAATTGCTATGTACGGTATCATTCGGTCGTTAACCTTTATTTTGGTGAATAAACCAAATGAATACAAACCTAATAACGGCCCATAGGTATACCCTGCAAATGTAAATAATTGATCGATTATTGCCCTATTATTAATAAGTCCAAATAAAATCACGACAAAAATAATAAGTAGAGTAATCAGTGCATGAACCCTCATTCTGTTTTTTTTCAACAACTTATCATCATTGGGAAATTTCTTGTCTAACTCAAGTATATCAAGGCTTACAGAAGTTGTTAATGAGGTAAGAGCGCTATCGGCACTAGAGTATGCAGCCGAAATTAGTCCAATAATAAAAACTGTTCCTGCAACAACCCCCAAATATCCGAATGCAATCGTTGGAAATAAATGATCCGAGTACTCCGGAATGGGAATATTAAATTTTTCTGAATAAATATATAAGACGGCTCCTAAAAACAAAAAAATCAGGTTAACAGGCACTAAAATTAAACTTAAAGAAGTCATGTTTTTTTGCGCATCACCAATATTTTTACAACTCAGGTTTTTTTGCATCATATCCTGATCGAGACCTGTCATTACAATTGTAATAAACATACCACTAAAGAAAAGTTTTATAAAGTTTTGCTTTGAATCGATATCTGTTACAACAATTTTGGAATAATCGCTGGCCCAAACCTGTGAAATCATATCCCCCAAACCCATATCCATTTTACTGAGTATCATAGAAATACTAATTACTATGGCTCCTATCATAAATGTGGTTTGAAGAGTATCTGTCCAAACAATAGTCTTTATTCCACCTTTTACAGTATAAAGATTTATAAGAAACATAAAAAATATCACCGTTATCCAAAAGGGAACGCCATAATGATCGAAGACAAATACCTGCAACACGCTTATTACCAAATACATTCTAAAACTAGCGCCTATAACTCTTGATAAAATAAAAAAGTAAGCTCCGGTTTTATAAGCCGAGTTGCCAAACCTTTGTTGTAGGTATGAATATATGGAAACCAGATTAAGTTTATAGTATACTGGTAGCAACACCAGAGATATCACAGCATATCCTACCACATAGCCAAGAACGATAACAAAATAACTAAACCATGTATCACCCACCCAGCCGGGGATAGAAATAAATGTAACACCCGACAACGAGGCTCCTATCATTCCATAAGCAACCACAAACCATGGTGATTTTTTATTTCCTATAAAAAAACTTGCATTATCTGCCTTATAAGAACTAATCCATGATATGCTAAAAATGATAGCTGTATATATAATGAAGACCAATAATATTATCTGAGGGTTCATAAAATATTTGTTATTAAATGTGATTTATTTTTTGCTTGCCGACAAGGAATATAGAGCATAATACCCGATGCTTAAACCTTGGCATTAAGCATTTTAGCAAATTCCATAAGATTATTAATATTCATATTGGCAGAAACAGAAACATCTTCAGAAGTCTCATGAAGAACAACATACATATCTGAATTCTTACCGAATAAAATATCACTTTCTGAGTCGCCTATCATAATCGATTTTTTAAAATCAATATCCGGAAAATCTGCCTTAGCCTTTAGTGCCATAAATGGCGATGGTTTTCTGCAATTGTCAGGTTTTTGAGCCAAATCAGGACAATGATAAATTTTGCTTATCCTACCACCTGACATCTCAATTTCAGAAATCATATTAGAATGAATTTCTGCAAGACTAGCTTCGCTCATTATTCCTTTGCCTATGCCCTGTTGGTTTGTAATAATGAATATATATTTAAAAACTCCTGAGAAAATTCTCAGTGCATCTTTAGCTTCAGGTAAAAACTCAAATTCCTCCCAACAACTAATATATCCACCAAATATCCTCCGGTTAATTACTCCATCTCTATCCAGAAAAAGGCTCCAGGAATTATCTATATCTTTAATAAAACTGCTCATTATTGATTTGGAAACATTTCATTTTCAATAATTTGGCATATAATGTGTCCGATCAAAATATGTGATTCCTGTATTCGTGCCGTATTATCAGAAGGAACAACAATATTAATATCACAAACATCCTGCATTTTGCCTCCATTTCTACCACTCAATCCAAAACAATGCATTCCTATATCTTTTCCTTTTTCCAAAGCTTTGACCACATTATTCGAATTTCCAGAAGTGCTTAGTCCCATAAGAACGTCATTTTTTCTTCCTGCAGCCTCTACCATACGGCTATAAACAACATCAAAAGAATAATCATTCGCAACAGCAGTTATGTAAGATGTATTTACATGTAAAGCTTCGGCATACAGAGGAGGTCTGTCGAACTCAAACCTCCCTGAAAGTTCAGCTGCAATATGCTGTGCATCAGAGGCTGAACCTCCATTACCACATAAAAGTATTTTACCTCCCTTTTTTAGTGTTTCAACACATATTTGTGCAACTTCCTTAATTTCCGATAAAATATTTTCATCGGCTAAAAGCCTCTCCTTAGTATTTATGGAACTTTTTATTATTTCAGATATATTCATTTTTAATATTTCTTTTCTTAAATTTTTGCAAAATATATTATCCTTTATCGTCAGATTCTTCCTGTAGCAAATTTTCGCGATAAGCTTTTAGTGTATTTGCTCTTGAAATTAAACCTATATATTTCTTTCCATCAACTACAATTAGGTTATAGTTACCAGTATTATTAAACTTATTCATTACTTCCGACAAATCCGTATACAAGCCAACCTTTTCATCTTCAAGCATTTGATAAAGATAATTTGTAATTGGTTCATCATATTTATCTTTGTCAAACATAACACTTCTTATCTCTTGCAACGAAATTACTCCGATGAAAGTATCATCATTATCGATTACTGCAAAAATATTTCTATCGGCTGTTTTAACAAGTTCTACTAAACTTCCTAAATTTTCATCAACATTTATCGTTTGAACATTCTTTTCCACAAGATTTTCGAGTTTCATTTCCTTTAAAACTGACTTATCACGATAGTGAACAAACAATCCCTGTGCAATAAGTTGGCGATGAAATATGGAGTGTTTATTAAAAGTACGGGCTATCATAAATGCTATTGATGTTGAGAGCATTAGAGGTACAATTAATTCGTAACCATTTGCCATTTCGGCAATTAGAAATATTCCTGTTAACGGAGCCTGCAACACACCACCTAAAACGGAGCCCATACCTATTAGAGTAAAGTTACCCTCGTGAAGTTCCAGGTTTGGGAATAATCCGTTTAATAAGCGTGCGATAGAAAACCCACCAAAGCCCCCCATAACGGCTGCCGGAGCAAAAATACCACCTATTCCTCCTGCCTCACTGGTAAAACTGGCAGCAAATACTTTTGTAAGCATTAAGAAAACAGTAAAACCAACTAAAACAAAAACATTATCATTATTTGCAAAAAATGAGTAATCCATTAAACCAGAGGCATTTCCACTTACAATCATACGTATTGAATCGTAGCCTTCGGAGTACAATGGAGGAAAAATAAAAATCAATAAACCAAGTAACGAACCGCCAATTAAAGCTTTAGTCCAAATATTTTTTATTTTTGAGAATAGCTTAATTATTCGAAAGTGTGCCCAGTGAAAATATACTGCAATAAAACCAGTTACTATACCCAGAATAATAAAGAAAGGGATATCGCTAATAATAAATTCCTGAGTTACCTTAAAGTGAACCAAAAACTGCTCCGACAATAGCATTTTAGTAGTTACAGCACCTGTAACAGAGGCTATTAGCAATGGGATTAGGGATGCAGTACTCAAGTCCAGAAGCAATACCTCGAATCCAAAAACCACAGCTGCTATGGGAGTTGTAAAAATTGATGCCATTGCTCCGGCCACACCACAGCCTATTAACAGAGTTTTATGTTTATAACTAAGTTTGAATATTTGTCCAAGCCAACTTCCAATTGAAGCACCAGTAGAAATAATTGGCGACTCCAAACCTATAGAACCTCCAAATCCTGCTGTTAATGATCCTCCAATTATTGACGAAAATATTTTATGCCTTTTCATACTTCCATCAAGTTTCGAAATGGAGTATAATATTCTAGGCACTCCATGTTTTACATTATCCCTAATTATATAACGCAAAAACATAATAGTCAGTATAATACCAATCAATGGAAGAAAAAGAAAAACATATACTTGCTCTTGAGGGTCGAAATAACTGAAGAGGGCATCTTCAATATTATAAACTGTTTCTTTTAATATAAAAGCAGCCAATCCTGATACTAAACCAATAATAATACTTAAAAGTATAAGGAAAAATTTATCGGAGATTTTACCAGCTCTCCATTTAATAAATTTTATCAGTATATTATTTTTTATCATTTGTTCCAGTTACAGCACAAATCTAAAAATAATTTGATAAGAAATGAACAAATATTTCTAACGAAGAATTTCGTTGGCATAGTTTTTCCAACTCATTTTGGAAGATGTTTCAGCCACATTTTCCCGATTGATAGGTTTTTCTATAGATTTCAACATTGCCTTTCCCATAGAAACAATATCTTCAGGTTCAGCAAGGTAACCATTATAACCGTCTTTAACGGTTTCAGGAAAGTGGCCAACTTTTGTAGCAAGCATTGGCATGTTAAAATTATATCCTATCGACTCAACACCCGAAGGAGTGGCATATGAATAAAATAGCATAATAGCATCACTTACCTGGAAGTATTTTGCTACCTCTTCATTTGGCACAAACTCATTATCGATATAAACTTTGTCACCTAGGTTTAGTTCTTCGACCAATGCCAAAGGATTATAATCTCTCTCATCATCTTGCTTTTTCAGAAATACTGATTTTGCAAGGCCAAATACGGAATTCTTAATTTTTGTACTTAACTTTTTGTTATCCAATGTATTCCAAAACGACTCCCCTACTATAAGCAAACTCACATCCTCCCTTTGTTTACTTACCAAATTAAAAGCCTTTATTACATTATGCAGACCTTTATACTTTCGAATAAAACCAAAGTAAAGGAAAACGTGTTTTTTGAGGCTTAGTTCATTCTTTGTTTTTACTATATCGAAATTTTCATTGGGAGAAAACATATCATAAACAGGGTGGAAAAGTTTGTGAACTCTTATTCCGTTGCCTGTTATATTGGCCCCCATCTCAATTACTTCAAACTGTTTTTCAGGAAATAATGTTTTCAATTCATCAACTGTTTTAAAGGCGTGAACAATATATGAATCAGCGCTTTTAATACCAAATTTTGTAAACTTATTATCGAGAGCACTTCCTTCTTTTTGAATTACAAAATGCAAATCGAAATAAATTTTTGCAGAAGATTTCTTTTTTAGTTTTGCGGCTATTCTTCCCAAAGGTATACCCTGAATAGCTATTGCCCATTGAAAGATTACTTTGTCAGGATTAAGCGACGTAATAAGTTTTACAGTATGATTCCAACTAGCAGGATTGTTGTAATTAGTTATATAATGAACCTTTATTCCTGTTCCTTCAAGTTGATCGACTTTGCTTTTTCTATCGATAAAATCGCGGGGAATAATTGCCGGATATTGCTGTGTCCAGGAAACTATGTGAACATCAACATCTTCCATTTTATCGAAAGCCTTTGCCAAAGAGGTATTATAATTTGCTATACCTCCTTTAAACATTGGCCCTGGCCCGAAACAAACTATTGTTTTTTTACTCATTCAGATTTCAATTAAAATAATTCTGTGCCAAAAATAGGAATAAATGTGTTTTATGGATACGTACGGTGTGGTTGAATAGTGGAGTGATGGAATAGTGGAGTGATGGA
>JBFFLX010000146.1:0-9089 GCA_041554435.1 Bacteroidales bacterium | reverse complement strand
GTCGAAATATATTATTTACGTTTTCTTTAAATTTATTTTTTTCTTTCTACCTAAACCCTTTGTGAACCTTCGTGTCTTGGCGTCTTAGTGGCTAATTTATTTTTTTTCGCCACGAAGTCACGAAGACTCAAAGTTTCTCCAAGGGATTTGTCGAAATATATTATTTACATTTTCTTTAAAATTATTTTTTTCATTATTACCTTAACCCTTTGTGAACCTTCGTGTCTTGGCGTCTTCGTGGCTAATTTTTATTTTTTTTCGCCACCAAGGCACAAAGTCTCAAAGTTACTCTAAGGGATTTGTCGAAATATATTATTTACGTTTTCTTTAAATTTATTTTTTTCATTACTACCTTAACCCTTTGTGAACCTTCGTGTCTTGGCGTCTTCGTGGCTACTTTTAATTTTTTTTCGCCACCATCCCGAAAACCTTCGGGACAAAGTCTCAAAGTTTCTCTAAGGGATTTGTGTGAATATGTATTTACGTTTTTATATTTATTATCTATTCTATTTTTATTTTAAAACTGCTGTTATTGAATTTGAAATATGTAACAAACAAATTGTCTTCTTTTTTAAATTTTATCTTTTTTGGACCTTCATTGTCGATGAAAAACTTTGCATTAAGACTTTTTTTATCAGAACTATAACCAATTAAAACCAATTTGATTTCTCTTTCAGAGGGCATGCCATTATATTTGTGACCGTCAGTATTTATTTCCAACCCAATACCTTCTTTGGAATAAGCAGAATTAAATATCAATTCTGAGTAATTTCCTTTTTCATAATTTCCAAAAGTTTTCCCGTCGTCTAAATACAATCTTTGTTCTGATTCAGACTCTGCTTTAGCAAGATAATACTTAACTATTAATCTGTCGGTTTTATAATTATCTGTAGAATTTACAGCCTCCACCATACTTATAAAAGATCCTGATTTCACAAAAATTGGAATATTTTCAAGTACAACTTTTTGTTTTATCCATTGGCCACCATCAAATTTCTCATTAGTATGAAAATCATACCAATCATATCCTTCAGGGAGATAAACTTCTATAGTATCTTGTCCTTTTTCAACAACAGGAACTACCAGCAAACTCTCTCCAAACATATACTCCCAATTAGCACTATATGCTTCGCTATCGTCTGGAAATTCAAAAAACACTGGCCTCACTATAGGATATCCATTTATATGTGCCGAAGCAGCAACATTATAAATATAGGGCAGCAAGGAATAGCGAAGTTTCATGTAATTTCTTACAATTTTTTGGGTTGTATCATTAAAATATACTGCTTCGCTGGGAATTCCTGAGCCGTGAGGACGAAGTATTGGAGACAAACATGCCATTTGCAGCCAGCGTGTATAAAGTTCATCATCTTTAGTCCCCTGCGCAAATCCACCTGCATCGGAATGAATGAATGGCAAACCACTCATACTCATGTTTAACATAAGCGGAATTTGGGCCTTTAAACCTCCCCAGCTCCTTGCTACATCCCCTGTCCAGGGATAAATCGAATATCTTTGAGAACCTGCATAACCAGCTCTGTTTAAATTAAATAAACGTGTACTTGGATAGTATTTCCGATAATTTTCAAATATCATTTTATGCCAATAATGCCCATAAATATTATGAACTTCATCGGCCATGCCATTTATATGAATTTGGTCGGAAGGATGATTTTCAGGCTCACCCAAATCGCCCCACCAACCGGCTACACCTTTTTCAATTTGCTTTTGATATTGTTGCCAGAACCAGTCTTGAGCAGATGGTTTGAATATATCTATCAATGCCCCATTACCAAAATAAAACTCTATATTTACATATGAATTTCCCAAACTATCCTTTGCCAAAATCCCCAAACTATCGGCTATTTTGAAATTTTCCAATGAGTCGAGTATATAAGGTTCGGTAATTAAAACTGTTTTAACTCCCTTGTTTTTAAAATCAGAAATCATTATTTCGGGTTCAGGCCAGTTTGGTTTATACCATTTTAACCTTCCCATTGTACCAAGGATACTATCACCAAACCAATAGAAATCCAGAATTACAGCATCAAGCGGGAAATCATTTCTTTGCATTAAGCTTACTATGGAGTCAGTTTCGTATTGTGTTCGATAGGCCATCCTGCTTTGTAAATTTCCCAAAGCCCACAAAGGAGGTAAAGGCTGCTTTCCTGTTAGTTCTCCATAATTTTGCATGATTTCTTTAAAATCATCACCTACAATAACAAAATACTTCATTAAACCACCAATTGCTCCCCATTCGAGTATCCCGTCTTCTGTTTCACCAATATCGGCATAACCCTTTTGTGGGTTATCGAAAAGCAGTAAATATTTTTTTGAAGAAACCAACAGTGGAATGCTATAGTTAATATTGCGCGCTCCGTATTCGTAGCCATATTTTGGGCGGTTATAAAGTTTGTATCTGGCTCCCACAAGATTAAAAGAATTTGCCCTTTCGCCAAGCCCGAACAATTTCTCTCCCTTGTCATATTTAAATCTCAAACCATTATTGTCTTCCCTTTTAAAGAAGCCTTTTTCTTCCCTTAGAACCTCTTTGTTCTTATAATCAAAACTTAAATAAAAAGGATTCTTATGTGCAACAACTTCTAAATCATTAACATTTAATACCAATTTATCTTCTGAATCGGAAAGTTCAGAGAATGTTTCCTCTGGTTTCATTACTACGGCATCGGAATTAACTTCACTATCAATACTTTTTTCAAAATGCCGAACTTCAATAATTTTATCAGAATAAATAACAAGCTCAACTAAACCTTTGGTAGTTAGTATTTTAAGTGTATTGCCATACTTAAAATGAGACACATATGATCTTTTATCAAAAAGATAATCAGCCTTTTGTTTTTGTGGAATTACATAATCATTTACCGGAATGAAAATATCTTCATTGGTTTTAGTTTTTCCAACTAATCCTCCATTTTCACTTCTAAAAACAAAGGCCAGCATTCTTGGACTTTCATCGTCGCGCAGATTATAAAAATCATTCATAACAAAGGAAACACTATGTATTCCATTTCCTTCATTGGTCATTTTTACTCTCTCATCGGCTTCACCCCAATTTCCAACAACATGTTTCCAATCGCCACCATCTATACTCCTGTCGGTAATAACACCCGTATGCATATACACTGTGCCCTCATAATCTTTTAAAGCCTCATTTCCCTTTTGGGAATTATAATACAAAGTAACATTTTCAGAAGGTTTTGGGTTTGAAGGTTCCAGCCATGCTATCTGGGCATCGATTTTAAATGCCAGCAGCAAGATGAAGGCAATATATATATACCTCATAATTAATTATTTAAATATCCATATTCTTAAAAAAGATGGAATTATTTATTATTTCAAAAGTTCAAAAACCATAGGTGATTTGGCCTTTACTTTAACCGAATCAAGTTTATCCAAATAAGTCCGGTCCATTACACTTTTGGCATTAGAATAGTTTTTTGTGATTTCTGTAAATCGGCTTAAGTCTACTGACTTGTCATCCTTGGAGTTATTTAAAACAACCATAACGCATTCATCCTCAAATTCCCTAAAGTAAACATAAACTCCGTCCTCAGGAATAAAGTGGGTTAGTTTTCCTTGTTGAACAGCCATATTTGTTTTGCGCCAGTTCATAAGATGCTTTACAAAATTAAAAGCAATATTTTGTTCATCTGTTCTGCCCTCACTTGTAAAAGCGTCTATCGTATCATCTTCCCAGCCACCCGGAAAATCTTCTCTTATAAAGCCGTGACCCTGATGTTCATATCCAGTCATCAATATTTCTGTTCCATAATAAAGTTGAGGAATTCCCCTTAGGGTATACAACATTGTCATCGCCATTTTAAACTTGGATAAATCCTCCCCTAACTTAGAGTATAGTCTGTCGCCATCATGATTATCAGCAAATAATACCAGTTTATTTGGATCGCTATAAACATAATCCTGGCTAAGCAATTCATAAAGTTGTGCAATTCCACTCGACCAGCCGTTATCCTGATTAAGAGAATTTGTTATTGCATACATTAATGGAAAATCGAAAACATTTGTAAGATGTGAATGAAAACCATCTTTATTATTATCATTTTCCAGCCAATATGCCACAGCCTGCGGATATGAAAGCCATACTTCGCCTACCACATTATAATTTGGATATTCATTGAGAAGAGTTTCCATCCATGTAGCCATGAAATCTTTATAAGGATAAGGATAAGTATCCTGACGTATACCATCCAAATCCAAATATTCTATCCACCATATTGAATTCTGTATCAAATAATTAGCCATCAAAGGGTTGTTTTGATTCAAATCTGCCATAGTTTTGTCGAACCATCCTTTAACCATTTTATTATAGTCGTATTCAGAGGCATTAGGATCGTTAACAGCACCTCCTCTATAATTTGATCTTGTAAATTCGGACCACTGATTATACCAATCCTGAGTTGGTAAATCATCTTTCCAGAAATAATTTGTTCCCAAATGATTAAAAACCATATCCTGAATTATCTTCAGTCCTTTTTCATGGGCTTTTGCCACTAAATTTTTGTAATCTTCATTGGTTCCGAAGCGGGGATCAACTTTATATAGATCGGTCATAGCATAACCATGATAAGAATAAGCAGGCATATTATTTTCCAATAATGGATTTATCCATATGGCCGTAACACCCAAATCTTTTAAATAATCCAGTTTGCTTTCAATTCCCTGGATATCACCACCATGTCTTCCATTGGGATTATTTCTATCGGCCTTTTCAAGCATACCCGGCATATCATCATTATCAGGATTTCCGTTTGCAAAACGATCGGGCATCATCAAATATATATTGTCGGAATTATCAAATCCTGTATATGATTCAGGCGCCTTTGTTCGTATTTTCAATTCATAATTAAAAGTGGCGACAGTTTTCTTCCCTTTTATAAATTTAATATCAAAATTCCCGGCAAGGGCATTATTATCTATAACTAAATCCAGAAACACATAATTAGGACTTTCAACTAATATTGTCCTTTCTATTTTAACACCCTCATAATCAATTAAGGCTTTGGCTTGTGAGATATTTTCTCCATGAACCATTAACTGCAATTGAGAACTATTCATTCCTACCCACCAGAAAGGGGGATCAACTCTGTCAATTTTTATTTTCTGCGAAAAACCCTGCATGCTGATAAACAATATCAGCATAGCTGAAATTAAATACTTAAATATTTTCATAATTCTATTTCTTCTTTCTTCAAAAATAAGGTTTTTATCATTAAAATTCTATGTTTAAATAACTTAAACTAATGTATATGTATATTCTAATATTTTTTATCTGAAAAAGCTTTAATGCAAACGATTGATAAGGATGTTTTTGGAGAAAACTCTTTATAACAAATCCTTTGTATTCCTATTGGGTAGATATTTGTTAATAGTAGGGGAACTTTTGAGGTATATTTGCGCTGAGAAAATTTGCATGAATGAGAGACAGATTATATAATCTTTGGAAAGAACTTTACCCTGCTGATACCATTGGATTACTAGACAATTTTATCGAGGAGATAAAGCCTGTAAATGAAGAAATTACAAATCCACTTTGGTATCGCGACGCAATTGTTTACGCTCTATACGTTGATCTTTTTAACAACGATTTCAATGGATTAATCGGCAAACTCGATTACCTCAAAGAATTAGGAGTAAACGCATTATGGTTACTTCCCATTCTTGACTCTCCCATGCGTGATGCCGGTTTCGATATAAAAAAATATGATCGCGTGCGTCCTGAATTACTTGGTTTAACCGAAGATTCGAGTCGTGAAGATCAGGAGAGAGTTTTCAGTAATTTTCTCAAGGAAGCCCATCAAAGAGGAATAAGGGTGTTATTCGACATAGCTATAAATCATTGTTCGGATGAACATCCCTGGTTTGTAGAAGCTAAAAAATCTGCTGACAATCCTTATAGAGATTATTTTATTTGGTCGAAAGACACTTCGCTTTATGGTGATAGTCGTTTGCTTTTCAAAGGTATAGAAGACAGCAATTGGGAAAAGGCTGACGATGAATGGTATTATTTTCATCGTTTTTTCAGTTTTCAACCCGATTTGAATTATAGAAACCCAAAGGTTTTAATTTCCATGGCCAAAAATTTTCTTTATTGGCAAAAAATGGGTGTAGACGGTTTTCGTGCTGACGCAATACCTTATCTTTGGAAAGAAGAAGGAACAGATTGCGAAAATCTGCCTTTAACACATACTATCGTTAAGTTTTTCAGAGCGATACTTGACTATGCAAAACCTGGGAGTTTCTTACTTGCAGAAGCATGTCAGAAGCCAAAAGAAGTTGTTAAATATATGGGCGATGGCGACGAATGTCATGCTGCTTATCATTTTCCACTTATGCCAATGATGTTTAAGGCAATTGCCATGGAGAACAAGCAGCCAATCGTTCACACTTTAAGTAAAGAGGTAACTCCTGAAATTCCCGAATTAGCCCAATGGATGTCGTTTTTAAGAGTTCATGATGAACTTAGTTTAGAGTTGGTTTATGTTTCTGAAGAAGACAGAAAATTCATACATGAAAATTATTGCCACGACCCCAAATGGGATTTCCGTGTTGGAGAAGGAATATCAGCCCGTTTATCGGAATTAATGCAAAGAGATGAAAATAAAATAGCACTTGCATATTCTTTAATGCTGACCCTTACAGGAACTCCTGTTGTATATTATGGTGATGAATTTGGTAAGTTAAATGATGAGAAATTTTATAAGGAACAAATAAAACTTACCGGGAAAGATGATACCCGCTTTCTAGTTCGTGGCCGTATCGACTGGGAAAAACTTGAAGAAGAAATGCAGGATGAAAATAGTTTTCATTTCAAAGTAAAAACCCTGATTAGCCAAATGCTTAACGAGCGTAAAGAACTTAAAGCAATGGGCCGGGGCACAACTGAATTTATCGATCTAAACAATGATAAAGTAATATCTTATAAGAGAATTTATGAAGAAGATAACATCTTGGTTATAAATAATTTATCATCTGAAAAAATCGCAATAAAAAATCCTTTTCCCGATAAAAACATGGCAGTAATAATGCCAAACGGTTTTTTATTCGATGAATCAACAGAAGAATTGGTTTTCGATGCACACGGTTTTGTTTGGTTGAGAATTATATAGGAGTACTAGCAACCAACTTTTGTTATTCACTATAATTTCTAATGCAATTTCTTAACTACTATTAATTGTTTTAACTTAGCAGGGAAATCTCAAAAAAAGACTTTTGATGTTTAAGTTAAAATTCACAATAGTATTCTTATTTTTACTTTTAGTTATAGTATCTTGTACAAAAACTAAAAATCCCAAAATATTAATGCAAACCGAATATGGTGATATTATTATTGAATTATATGCTGAAAAAGCCCCAATAACGGTTGCAAATTTTCTAAAATATGTTGATGAAAATCGTCTTAAGGACGCCACCTTTTACCGCACTGTAAGAATGGATAACCAGCCTGACAACCACATTAAAATTGAAGTTATTCAGGGAGGTCTTTATGAAGATGAGCATCCTGATATGTTGGCAGCAATTACACATGAGAACACTAAGCAAACAGGAATACTTCATAAAAATGGTGCAATTTCGATGGCCCGCAATGAGCCCGGTAGTGCAACATCCGAATTTTTTATCTGCATAGGCGACCAACCATCTCTGGATTTTGGGGGTATGCGCAACCCTGACGGGCAAGGATTTGCTGCTTTTGGGAAAGTTATTAAAGGCATGGAAGTGGTAAAAAAGATACAAGGTAGGCCAGCAAAAAGTCAATATCTGGAACCGAAAATAAAAATTACTCAAATTAAAAGGATAAATTAATTGCAAATAATAAATTGTGCCTAGCGGTTTATAATTATTATATCCTGTTTTCTAACTTTGCTTTTAAATAATAAAGAAATATCTTATTTTTGATGCTGTAATCAATCAAATTAATGCTATGAGAAATCTTTTAATTATATGCTTGATCCTGATATCGGCAAATACTTTTGCTCAGGATTTTATTATTTTAAAAAATGGTGAAGAAATAGAAGCAAAGGTGTTGGAGATTAACGACACTAAAATCGATTATAAAAAATATTCGAATATTAATGGGCCTACCTATCATATAAATAAGTCAGAAATTTTCATGATAAAATATGAGTCGGGCGACAAGGATATTTTTAATACATCCACACCAACAAGAGAAACAGCAAGGCCAACTATATATGAAAAACCAACTGAGTTTGTTTATAATCCTGATATAGGAACTCCAAACTGCCAAACTCAAAAAGCCACTGGGGCAAAAATTTATGGCAATAGAGGCAATGAAGTTTTTTTCCGTCAGGATTTGGTTTATTATGGCTACGACATGACATATGCACGACTCAGCAATCCAAAAAAAATGGGAGAAAGCATGATGCTGGTTCAAAAATATTTCAACGACTGGAACCTTGAAATGGAAAAAACCGTGGGCTATCCCGAATTCAAAAAGTGGATGAGAAAACCTTCCATGCTTTTGGGAACACCCGTATTCAATAATTACTACAAACGCGATTTTAACAGATTCGTTGAATATGGAAATTTCTGCATCTCCTTCGAAGATTTACAAAAAATTGTGAAATCTTATGTATTAAGAGAAACACAGGGAATTGGAATGGTGATTAATATTGTGAACTTTAATAAAGACAGAGAGTTCTCCATGCAATATGTGACTTTCTTCGATATAAAAACCCGTGAAATTTTATATGCCGTATTAACTACCGGAGAAGCCGGAGGCGGCGGTATGGTAGGCCACTGGGCAAAAGGCGTTGAAGAAGGGGTAAGAACAATTTTTATCGACGAGATCTTCAAACCTAAGTTGAGTAATAATGGTATGATTCCATCAAAATTAAGGTTGTATTAATTGTGAATGGATGAAATTGGGTTATTGGTCATTGGTCATTATTGGTCATTAGTCATTGGTCATTGGTTATTGGTCATTGGTCATTGGTTGGTCATTAGTCATTGGTCATTAGTCATTGCTTGACTGCCGTAATTATTTGTTTGAAGGCAGTAATGAAATGAAGACAGGGTCATTAATTTTAATT
>JBFFLX010000145.1:0-9103 GCA_041554435.1 Bacteroidales bacterium | reverse complement strand
CTCCCTATGCGGTCTGGACGGGACTCGAACCCGCGACCCCCTGCGTGACAGGCAGGTATTCTAACCAAACTGAACTACCAGACCAATATTTTTTATGAACTAAAATCTCAATAATTTAAATGGCTGTCGAACCCGTCTCGCCTCAGGCGAGATGACAGGCACGTATTCTAACCAAACTGAACTACCGGACCTTTATTTTTAAACTAATTGATAATCTTGTTTGACCGTCGAACCCGTCTCGCCTCAGGCGAGATGACAGGCAGATATTCTAACCAAACTACCAGATGTTTATATTTATCATTATATAATGAACTTCCCTTTAAAAGAGGATGCAAAAATAAGCGCTTTTTCTTAATCTCCAAACAAATTTTTTATTTTTTTTAATCGAACATCCAGCCGTTGGGAACTGGCTGTGCTTCAGCCAAATCCAATCTTTTCATGCCCTTGATGCAGCGAATAATTATCCATACGGTCCAAAAAATTAATAGAAATATTCCAACAATTATGATTGAAGTGATAACTCCAACAACCAACATCACTAATCCTTTCCAAAAAGTACTTATGATAAATTCGTAATGCGACTTTAACCAGGCAGGCATAGGATCGTCTTTATTAATATAGGCAATTACTACGGCTACTATAGCGGTAATCCCGAATGCCAGTCCTACCAGCATCAAAATATACATTAAACGTGTGTTATCGATTAATTTTTGTTCGGTATAAGCACTTTGTTCCATATCAACAAATTATAAATTTGACTGATAAAGGTAATACTTTTTACTTCTTAAATTCCAAGGCAGCAGAATTTATGCAATATCTCATTCCGCTTGGGTTAGGACCATCATTAAACAAATGCCCCAGATGTCCTCCACATTTCTTACATTTTATTTCGGTACGTATCATCCCTAAACTCTTATCAAGCACTTCCTCGATATTACTGGTATCGGCAGCAGCATAAAAACTTGGCCAGCCCGATCCTGAATCATATTTAGTTTCTGAACTAAATAATTTCGCCCCACAGGCAGCACAATAATAATATCCGTCTTCCTTGAAATTTACGTACTTCCCGCTAAACGGTGGTTCTGTACCACACTGACGTAAAATTTTGTATTGTTCCGGCGAAAGTTCTTTTGCCCATTCCTGTTCGGTTTTGTTTTTTTCTTTCATTTCTTTGTTTTCATTTTGGCTAATAACCATATTGCTACTTAATAGTATAACAAGTAAAATTAGTACTCTATTCATCATTCCTGAATTAGTTAATTATCAGTTTTTGTACTGATCCTTTCTCTGAAACGACAATGTAAACCCCTTTATTGTAATTAGTTATGTTAATTTTATCATAATTTTTAATTATCTCAATCCTTTGACCTAACGAATTAAAAACACTATAATCCATTTTTTCGCTAAGATTAACATATTCGCCATTTGCAGGGTTTGGGTAAATATTAAAACTATTTGAAAACAAATTCTCGTCTATGGATGTTGTGGAGTTGGATGCTCCTGGTGTAGGACTGTTAAAATAAATCCAATTATCTGCTGCATCAAATTCTCTACCTATTGAAATATCGCTAGTTTGTTCATTATATATTAATTCATTTTCCAAAGCATCATTTGATGAAAACAACCTCAATGTTCCTCCATCTTTATCCAAAGTAAAATTGGTATGATTTTCTCCTTGCCACTCCTGATTATCAGCCCAAAGGATAATAAATTCACCTGGTTGAATATATTTATCCGGCATTTGCCATTTTTTTGGTAATAATGTGTCGTTGGTTAATGTAAAATCTCCCAACCTTAAAGGTTCTTCTGAAGAATTATATATTTCTATCCAGTCATCAAATTCATCGTATTCATCTTTAATACCTGTTTTATTGGAGGCCATAATCTCATTAATTACTAATCCATAATCAAATCTTTTTTTGTTGAGAGCGTATTCTTTAATTATTATCTCATTATAATCTATTACTTCAATTTTAAACCATCCCATAATTCGGACTCCAATATCTGTAATTTTCTTTATCCCTATATAATCTTCCCGACCTATCCAATAAGGTATAGACCAATTAACATGGCATGGACTATACTCCTGATATATTTCTGATATATCCATTGAATAGTGACCAGTTTGGTCATTGTTTGAAAATAAAGAATTAAGGGAATAGTTCTTTACATAATTAGACGTATAATTACCTAAATACAATGAATCACATGGACCAGTGTAAGTTGGTTTCTCGATATAAGCAAAATGAGTGTTGTCACTTGTTTCTAAAGAAACAATGGCACGATAATAATACTCGTTTTCATGAAATACTGAAAATTTTAAATCAAACTCCCCGTTGTCATCCAAATCAAATAATTGTGTTATGTTTGAGTTATAAGCTTTCATGTGGATATCTTCTATGTCATAAATATAAATAGAATCCGTTTCAAGTCCCATTATTATTGTATTTGACTGGGAGAATAATATTTTTCCTGTTATTAAGATAATTAATATTGTACTTATTTTGGATATTTTTATCAGGGTTTTCATTATTCACTTTTTATTAATTTTATTTTCTCACCTTCATCAGTGACTAATAAATACAAACCGTTTTGTAATCGGCTTATATCAACGGTTTTTATATCAACTTTATTAATTAAGAGTCTACCCTTTGAGTTATAAATAATACAACTAACTTCTTTATTAAAGTAAATTATATTTCCATGTGTTGGATTAGGGAATACTTTTAGGTTTGAAACTTCATTCTCACCGACTGAATTTGGCGTATTAAATGCTCCAGGTGTAGGTGTACTGAAATAAGCCCAATTACTACTACCATTTGGGAATTTGCCTTCAGAAATATCCGGTGACTGATTGCTAAAGGTATAATTATCAAAATATGTTTTTCCGTCAGGGCCAAAAAGAGCTAATTGTTCCCCATCATCATCCAGTTTGAAATTAGCATGTAAATCTCCTTGCTCTGGCTGGTTATCAGCCCAAACAATTAAATAACCACCTGCCTGAATATACTTATCTGGCAATTTCCATTTCTTTGGATATTGGAGATCATCTGTTAAATAAAGGTCTGCTATGCAGGCTGAATCTTCTCCTTTATTAAACAATTCAATCCAATCGTTATACTCACCATTCTCATCTGCAATTGTAGATGTGTTTTTTGCCATAAATTCATTAATTATGATATTCTCAGCCTTATCATTACTCTCACCAGGAGTAGGCTTGATAAATCGACTCCAGGCTCCTATTGAGGCATTGGGATATCTACCTTCCGATTGATTTTTAATATGGTTATGGTAATAATAATTATCCAATTTAATTCCATTAATGTCATACAATGAGAGCAAATTATTAGCATATCTAAGATCAAAATTTGCATGAAAAGGACCTTGATATGTATCTTTATCAGCCCAAATAATTAAATACTCTTTCGAATCCATATAAATATCTGGTAAATACCAACGTTCTGTAATATGTGCTTGATCAGTCATACTTAAATTACCCAAATAAATTGAATCTTCATGGGGGTTATAAAGTTCTATCCATGGTTCATATTCCCCATATTCATCTTGTATATTAGATGTGTTCCTGGACAAAAACTCATTAATTATTGGATATTTTCTTTGCGGTATGGGCTTAGTAAATGCAAGTTCTTTGAATGTAATCTTCCATTTACCTGACTCTTCCATTTTTACCCAGCCAAAATGAGTTGTATCATTTATTATTTTTTTAAACCCAAGGTAATAGGTTCCATCTTCCCAGTCATCAATATCACTTACAATAGTGCAAGGATATGACCAAGTTGATAGATAAAGAATATGATCGCTAGTTTGATAATAATCAGTGCTACTGAGAATATCTCCCATGCTCAACTTATGAACATTTTGGGTTGTGTCAGGATAGCGATCGTCGCATGGGCCAATAAACTGTACTACTCTAGGGTTTATATTAACCATAGTATTATCATCACAACTAACTTTTACACCTCCTTGTCCTCCATAACCATTTCCATGTGAATGAAAATCAAATGTCATATCTATTATACCATTGTTATCTATGTCTATATAAGAGTAATTATTTCCATAGTTGGGTGTTTCTTGAGAAAACTCTTCATTTTCAATAATATATACGTTTTCATTGACTTCTCCAATTACAATTGAGTTGGTTTGAGCTTTTGTGTTAATAATTAATACAATGAAATATGCTAATAATAGGATTATACGTAAAAACTTCATAATATTTGGTGTTTTTACAAATATAATAAAAAACTAGTTGGATATTAAGGTTATCAACATAGTAAAAGAAATAATAATTTTTAAATTCGCCAATGTTTTATAATAATTGATATGTACGAAAAAATTATCCAAGCAGCAGAATATATAAAGAGCAAAGGAATTACATCAGTTGATACAGCAATAATTTTAGGAACCGGTCTTGGCAGCATGGTAAACCATATGGATATTGAAGTAAGTCTGGATTATAAGGATATCCCAAACTTTCCTGTTTCTACTGTTGAATTCCATTCGGGAAAACTTATCTACGGAACATTATCGGGGAAAAAAGTTCTCGTTATGAATGGTCGTTTTCATTTTTACGAAGGTTATGATATGCACGAAGTTACATTTCCTATCAGGGTTATGAAACTTTTAGGGATTGAGAATTTACTTATCTCTAACGCCTGCGGCGGAATAAATCCTGCCTTTAAACCTGCGTCTTTAATGATTATTGATGATCATATAAATATGATTCCCGGAAACCCTTTAGTTGGCAAAAACATATCTGAATTGGGACCTCGTTTCGTTGATATGAGCAGACCTTATGATCCGGAACTCATCATAAAAATGGAAAATATTGCCAAATCAAATGGTATAGAAATTAATAAAGGTGTTTATGTTTCGTGGATAGGTCCCAGTTTGGAAACCAGAGCCGAATATCGTTTTATTAAAATTATGGGTGCCGACGTGGTAGGTATGTCAACGGTACCGGAAGTTATAGTTGCAAATCATATGAATATGAAAGTTGCTGCCGTTTCAGTAATTACCGACCTTTGTGATCCCGACAATCTGGAGGTGGCCAATATTGATGATATTTTGAACAATGCAGCAATAGCAGAAAAAGACTTAGTTCTGATTTTCAAACATTTAGTTAAAGAACTATAAAAAACAGCATCAAAATTACTGTTTATTTTTTCACAAAAAGCTTTATCAATTATTTTGCATATTTTTGGCCTTCAAAATCAAATTTATGCATAAATTTTCCAAATTAACACTACCGGGATTATTCAATGAGTCGGTGGAAATGTTTAGAGAAAACCCTGTATTATCCTTTGTTGGACAACAGCCTATTACCTATGGGGAGATGGATAAGAAGGTTAAATCTCTTATGGCATTTATGGAAAAACATAATATAAAGCAGGGCGATAAAGTTGTTGTATTAAGTTCTAATATGCCAAATTGGGGCATAGCATATTTTGCTATAGCTTCTATGGGAGCAGTTGTAGTTCCAATACTTCCCGACTTTAGCGAAGAAGAAATTAAAAATGTGGTGGAACATTCAGAAACCAAAGCAGCCTTTGTATCTGAATCACTTATAAAAAAGTTCCCTGAAAAGGATATAAACTTCCTGGTAAAAATGGATGACTTCTCGCTGGTAAAAGCAATTGAAATCCATCTTTATGAAGAAAATGTCATTCCTAAGAACGAATACAAAGTTGAAGAAGATGATTTAGCAAGCATTATATACACTTCAGGAACAACGGGCAAATCCAAGGGTGTAATGCTTACTCACAAGAATATAAGTTTTACAGCATCTTCAAGTCGTAAGATACAGGAAATCATTCCAGGTGATAGATTTTTATCAGTACTTCCACTTTCACATACCTACGAAAATACCATAGGCTTCGTACTGCCAATAATTTGTGGCGCTTGTGTTTATTATATTACAAAACCACCTACACCTGCTGTTTTGCTTCCTGCTCTTAAGGAAGTCAAGCCTACTTTAATGCTCACCGTTCCTCTTATTATTGAAAAAATTTATAGAGGAAAGGTATTACCTGCATTTACTGATAAATGGATTACAAAATCATTATATAAAGTTCCTGTCTTAAGGAAAAAATTCAACCAATTGGCTGGAAAAAAACTTATGCGCACCTTTGGTGGTGAACTAAAGTTCTTTGGTATTGGTGGTGCTAAACTCAATAAAACAGTTGAGAAGTTCCTCATAGAAGCCAAATTCCCTTATGCTGTTGGTTACGGACTTACAGAAACGGCACCCCTCTTGGCAGGGATGGCTCCTTTTAAAACCAAACTACAGTCAACCGGTCCGAAACTGGAAGGTGTAACTTTGAAAATTCATAATCCTCAAAAATATACTGGAGAGGGTGAAATTTGGGCAAAAGGACCAAATGTTATGAAAGGTTATTATAAAGAGCCCGAATTAACAAAGGAAGTTTTAACAGAAGACGGATGGTTTAAAACAGGAGATCTTGGAATAATTGATAATGATAATTACTTGTTTATCAGAGGAAGAAGCAAAAATGTTATTGTGGGCCCCAGTGGGGAAAATATTTTCCCTGAAGATATCGAATCGGTAATAAATAATTTTAAGCATGTAGCTGAATCTCTTGTGATTAGCCAAAAAGGTAAATTGGTTGCCCTGGTACATTTTAACCGTGAAGAGATAGAGCAACAATATAAGCATATGAAGGAAGAGGTTTCCAATTATGTAGAAAAAAAATATATTGAGTTGGAAAAGGAACTAAAAGACTTTGTGAACTCCAAAGTAAACCGATTCTCAAAAATTCAAGCGGTTGTTGTGCATAAAGAGGAATTTGTAAAAACTGCTACCAAAAAGATTAAACGATTTTTATATTCCAAATAATATAAAGCAAAAAGCCCGTCTTGCCTGAGGCAAGACGGGCTTTTTAATTTTATCATAATTACCTAAAGTAATTTATCAATATCCGTTTTTATTTGAGCATTGCTGGGCCTCTTAGCATTTGCATCCACAACATTACCTTCTTTGTCAATTAAAACATAACGAGGTATGTATTGAACATTAAACTGTTCATTCATTTGCTCGTATACATTTTTGTTCACTCTGTAATGTTCGCCACTAATGGCAAGGTTACTTATCACACTTTTCCATGCTTCGGCATTTCTGTCGGTGGATATGTATACAAAAGCAACATCTTTACCTTTATAATCCTTTTGCAAATTCAATGAATAGGGCATTTCTCCCTTACATGGGCGACACCAACTGGCCCAAAAATCGAGATAAACTACTTTGCCTTTATAGGCTTCAATTACATCATCGAAGTTCGTTGCTATTAAATCTTCCTGATTTAAATCTTTAATGTTTGTTTGAAGGTCAGCATTTTGTGCATTAGAAACAAATGCTGCAAAAACAATGGCAATTACAAATATTATTTTTTTCATTTTTCTATTATTTTCTATTTATAAACACAACATTAGTCATATTATTTTTCTGGAACTTACTTAATAATACACTTTTATGAGTTATTTAACATTTTTCACTGGGTAAACACAAATTTTATAATGTTAGCGCCCATTTCTAAAGCCTCATTACGTTTTTTTTCTGAGTCGTTATGAACTTCGGGATCTTCCCATCCATCTCCCAGGTCACATTCATAATCATAAAAACAAACTAATCTGCCTTCGTAAATAATTCCAAATCCCTGAGCCGGTTTATTATCGTGCTCATGAATTTTCGGTAAACCTGAGTTAAAAGCATATTTCTGATGATATATGGGATAACTGAATGGAAGTTCCACAAATTCAAGTTCAGGGAGTACTTTTTTCATTTCTCTTCTTATATATTCATCAAGACCATAATTGTCGGAAACATGCAAAAAGCCACCGGAAATAAGATAATTTCTAAGGTTTTCAGCCTCATCGGGAGAGAAAATAATATTACCATGACCTGTAAGATGAACAAAGGGATAATTAAAAATATCGGAACTCGCCACTTCCACTGTAGGTATTTCAGTATCGATTTCGGTATTCAGATTTTTATTGCAAAATTTAGCAAGATTGGGAAGAGAAGTTGGATTTGCATACCAATCGCCGCCACCTTTATATTTTAAAAGGGCAATTTGAACCTCCTGAGAGAAAGCCGATCCCATGAAAATCAAAAAAACAAAAAGAAGTATTTTTCTCATGGGCGCAAAAATAGACATTTTGCCTTTTAAAAAGTTTTAATTTATCACAACAAATTTTGAGGATTTTATACCCATCTTCGTTTTGACTTTTAAATAATAAACACCGGGTACAAAGTTCGAAATATTGATGTCTAATGTCTTTCGATTATTTGCTATATGATAATTTTTTATCAAACTACCTTCGGAAGAATAAACAAACACTTCCACAGCCCCATGATTATCAACTCCCAAATCAAAATTAATAATATTACCGGAGGCTGGATTTGGGTAGATGTTTAAAGTTTCATTTAAACTAGTTTCGTTAACGAAAGCATGGATAAAATCATTTTCGAACCATGAAAGGGTTGAATTATAATAATTACAACTCAAATAATCCAGATCTCCATCCATATCAAGATCATATTTTATTTGGCTGGGAGATGAAAAATTGCTGGAAACACCATAATATAAATAATCAGAAAACTTTGTGTCAGATTCACCAATATCACTCATCAATACTAATTTATCTGGATAACTTTCAGAATAAACAACTTCATCTTTTCCATCATTATTCATGTCGATTGTAAATAAATTATACGCCCTAGTATCCAAACTTATTTCGTATGAAGGACTTTGAGTATTAGCAAAATCTTCTATAACCAATATATCTTTTCCATTATTCTGTGAGACTAAGAAATCGGATTTTCCTGTCCCATGTAAATCCGCAAAACACCAACTATAAGAACTATTATCATCAATAAATAATGTATCTAATACCGGAGAAAATTTACCGTTAACTGAATATGAAACTAGTAGTGAACTGGCGGAAGATAAGGCTTTTTTATTATAAATAATCATGTCTTGATCACCATTATTATCAACATCATAGAACTCCATTTTCTCACAAGAGATGACATTATTCAGAAATAAAGAATCTACTACTTCAATCG
>JBFFLX010000144.1:0-9117 GCA_041554435.1 Bacteroidales bacterium | reverse complement strand
GGAGGATATCGTTTTCCGGAGGTTAATGAAAAGATAGAGTCGCAAGTTAATGAAGGAGCATTGATAGTTAATTATACCGGACATGGAGGATTGATAGGATGGTCGGAAGAACTGGTTCTCGATGTGCCAACTATTCACAGTTTCGATAATTATGATAAACTACCATTATTTATTACGGCTACATGTGAGTTCAGCCGTTTCGACGATCCTGAGTTTACTTCGGCCGGAGAATATGTTTTCTTAAATGAAAATGGAGGTGGGATAGCTTTAATGACAACTACCCGTCTGGCCTATGCTTCTGCTAATATTATTCTGAATATGAGGCTTTACAACAATCTTTTGAAAAAAGAAGACGGTAAACTTCCTCGCTTGGGAGATATGAACAGAATGGCTAAAAATCCTTCAAGCACTAATTTTCTGAACTTCACACTTTTAGGTGATCCTGCTCTGCAATTGGATTTTCCCGAATATGATATTCAAACCTTAAGTATAAATAATAACGACCTAACAATTATACCAGATACGGTTAATGCCATGTCGGAAGTTACAATTACAGGTAGAATTGTTGATGAAACAGGAGAACTGCTTAGTGATTTTAACGGGTATCTCTATCCTGTAGTTTATGATAAACCTTCTGTTTACAGCACTTTAGGAAATTCGCAAGGTTCTTATCCGGCAAGTTTTGAACTGGAAGATAAAATCCTTTTTAAAGGGAAGACAACTGTGAAAGACGGCCTCTTTAGTTTTGAATTTTTAGTACCTAAAGATATTTCTTATAAATATGGATATGGTAAAATAAGTTATTATGCCATGGATACCATTACAAATAAAGATGCATGGGGCGGATATAATAATTTTGTGATTGGAGGTACTGATGAAACTATTTCTGATAACGGATATGGCCCTGATATCAATTTATTTATCAATAGCCGCAATTATAATGATGGCGATCAGGTGGAAAATTCCATAAATCTTATTGCAGACTTTTTTGATGAAAATGGGATAAGCGTTACAGGCAGCAGCTTGGGAAGAGATATAGTTTGTATTATCGACGAAAATACATCTAACTCCATGGTGCTTAATCATTATTATAAACCTGAAGTAGACACATATAAAAGTGGAAGTTTGGTGTATGAAATTGGTAATCTTGAACCTGGCTTGCATAGCATTAGTCTGCGTGCCTGGGATCTGATTAATAATTCATCTGTTGCTACTACCGAGTTTCTTATTGTTCAGGATGAAACTCCGGTAAAAGGAGTATATAATTACCCTAATCCCTTTTCCGACAATACTACATTTGCTTTCAAGTTAGGCTCTTCTAAAATTACTAAGTCTGTTAAAATAGATATTTTCGATATCAGAGGCCAGCTAATTAATCAACTGGAAAGTGATTTTGGTGATTATGGTGCCTATATAACAGAACTTCACTGGAATGGAACAGATGTAAATGGAAATAAACTAAAACATGGCGTATATATTTATAAAATGTATATAACAGACACACAGGATATTACAACTACAATTCAACAAAAAATGATTAAATTGGCTGAATAATAGGAAGTGAATAATAATAGTTAATTTAATTCGTTAATTTTGCAGACATTTTTTAATACGATAATATACTTATGAAGATTAGATTTCTTTTAATAAGCGGATTCATTGCCTTGATATTTAACCTGAATGCTCAGAACTATAATAATCTTTCAGGACAAGATGGTGGTATAAATGTAATTACAACAGCAGTTCCATTTTTGACTATAGGACCTGATGCCCGTGCCGGTGGTATGGCTGATGGAGGAGTTGCTTCGAGCCCTGATGCAAGTTCCATGCATTGGAATCCCGCAAAATATGCTTTTATAGATGAAGAGTTTGGGTTTTCACTTTCATATACACCATGGTTGAGAAACCTTGTAAATGATATCAACCTGGCATATGTTACAGGATTTGTAAAACTTGATGACATTCAAACAATTGCATTTTCATTGAGATATTTTACTCTTGGTGATATTCAGTTTACCGATGATCAGGGTACTTCACTTGGAACCTATAAACCAAACGAATTTGCTTTTTCAGGAACTTATTCCCGTAAGCTTCATCAGAATCTGTCGTTGGCAGTTGCTGGTAGGTTTATCTATTCAAACCTTACTCAGGGACAAAATGTGCAGGGTGTGGAAACCAAACCGGGTATATCTGTTGCTGCTGATGTAGCATTATACTGGCAGAAAAAAGTAAACTGGTTTGAAGGTATGGATGCTGAATTTGCATGGGGATTGAACATTTCAAACATAGGTAATAAAATATCTTATTCCGGTTCGAATATTGAAACTGATTTTATTCCAACAAATTTAAGACTAGGACCAAGGTTAACTCTGGAACTGGATGATTATAATAAGATTTCATTTCAAGTTGATATAAACAAATTATTAGTGCCTACACCACCTATTTATGCTCTCGACTCGAACAATAACCGTATTCCTATTCCGGGAAGCGATAAGTTTGAAATAGCAAGTGGTAAAGATCCGGATGTTCCGCCATTGCGTGGTATGTTACAATCGTTTTACGATGCTCCGGGTGGTGCCAAAGAAGAATTCCGTGAGATTAGTTATTCGGTAGGTATGGAATATTGGTATAATAATCTATTGGCTATCAGAGGAGGATTCTTCTGGGAAGATAAAACAAAAGGAAACAGAAAATATTTCGATCTTGGTGTTGGTTTACGTTATAATACTTTCGGCCTCGATTTCTCATATTTGATTCCTGTTGTTTCACAACAACATCCACTTCAAAATACACTTCGTTTTTCACTATTGTTTAACTTTAATAACGCTAAGAAGACAATAGTTCCCAAAAATTAATGAAGATGTTCAGGACAGGCTTCGGTTACGATATTCATGCTTTGGCAGAGGGTCGCGAACTTGTTCTCGGAGGAGTGAAAATTCCATTTAATAAAGGCTTGTCAGGGCATTCAGATGCCGATGTTTTGCTTCATGCAATAATAGATTCGTTACTTGGCGCAGCAGCTCTGGGCGATATCGGCAAACACTTTCCTGATACTTCTGATGAATTTAAAGATTATTCAAGTGTTAAAATGCTGGAATATACCGTAAAAATATTGTCTGAAAAAGGATATAGTATTTCCAATATCGATACTACAATTATAGTGGAAAAACCTAAACTTCAACCTTATATAACAACTATCAGAGAGTCAATTTCAAATATAATAAACATTGAAATTGATGCCGTTTCAGTAAAGGCTAAAACCAATGAAGGGTTTGGCGAAATAGGAAATGCTAAGGCTGTGGCGGCTTTTGCTAACTGTTTGATATTTAGATAGTCGAATGGTCGAATGGTCTAAAAGTCGGATAGTCTAATAGTCCTTGAGCAAAATATTAATTATAATGTAACCCGACTATCGGACCATTCGACCATTTGACTATCTGACTATCTGACTATTCGACCTTATTCAAACATATCTTCTCTGAAATTAATTAGAAAAAGATTTTCAGTTGATCGGGTAAATGCAGTATAGAGCCATCTTATAAATTCTGTGTTTAGCATTTCATCGCTCAGCCATCCCTGATCGATAATAACTGTTGGCCACTGTCCTCCCTGGGTTTTATGACAGGTCATTGCATAGGCGAATTTTATATGCAAAGCATTAAAAAAGGGGTTAATCATTACCTGTGCAACTGCCTGTCCGCGTGTAGGTGCATCCGAATAATCTTCCAATACTGCTTCAAAAAGACTGTTTCTTTCATCCAGACTAAGTCCGGGGCCTTCGGCCATAATTGTGTCTAACAATAGTTTTACAGTTATTTCCTTTTCATCGGGATAATCAATCAATCGAATTTCTGCCTCAGCAAACCGGAAACCATAAACATCTTCCATCTTATTGATTCTTAATACTTCAATCATTTCGCCATTGGCAATAAAACCTGCTTTTGAATTTTCGTCGAGCCAGAAATAATTATTTTTAACTATCATGAGCCTGTCGCCGGCCTCAATTTCTTCCTCTCTTAAAAGAATAGCTTTACGGATCTGTTCATTAAAAATATTGGCTCTTTTGTTCGTTCTGCAAATCAATACACTATTGTTTTGTAAAGAATCGTTAAAGTTATCCTGGAGTATTTCCTCAAATTCGTAAGCAGATTCAATAATTTTAACATCATTTTTAAAGCCCGGCTTTTCAAGCAATGGCAAACTAGCGTCGTTATTAGTTAATTTAATTCTCAAAGATGTTGCGGAATAAAGAATTCCGGAATCCAGCGATTGCCTCATAACTTCCTTCATTTCGAATGAATGTGCTGTAATGTTATAGGCTGATTTTAAATAATTTATATCCAGTGCCGGACTTAGATTCAATCCAACAGGAGGTAGTTGTGCAGTATCTCCCACCAGAATCAGTTTATTTCCCTGATTTGAATACACATATTCCACGAGATCGTCGAGTAAAGAATGCCCTCCAAATCCACCTTCATCATTACTGCCCGAATCACTTATCATTGAAGCTTCATCTACAATAAAAACGCTGTTTCTCAATTTATTTTTTTGAAGTTTAACTATGGGGTAGCCATTTTTACCTGTAACGATAAAGTAAATGTAACGGTGAATAGTATGAGCCGGTTTTGAAGTATATGAACTTAATACTTTAGCGGCTCTTCCGGTAGGTGCAAGAAGCACGGATTTATTATGATAATTATCCAGAGTTTTTACATATGCCCCAAGTATACTTGTTTTACCGGTGCCGGCATATCCTTTTAGTATGTATAAAGGGTTGGGCTTTAAACTGCAATTAAATCTTGAAATATGGTGAATGGCAGATTTTTGATCTGATGTGGGAACAAATTTAAAACTTGTTATAAACTGACTTTCGAAATCACGACTATTCATTAACAATATATTAGAAAGGATATCCAATACCAAAGTTACCGATAATATTTCTAAACTGTAAGTAGTCGAATCTCCATCGTTCACCTTCAGGATATGATGGGTCGATAAATGGTGCAGCAAAATCTACACGGAAAATGAAGAACTGGAAGTCTAGTCTAATGCCAAATCCCATATCCATGGCTATTTCCTTATAAAATCTATTAAATTTAAACTGGCCCTCCGGGAAGGTAACCGATTGGTTATAAGTCCAGATATTTCCAAAATCACTGAATACAGCTCCATGTAAAAAGGCATATATTGGAAAGCGATATTCCAAATTGAGTTCAAGTTGGATATCACCAATTCGTTCATATTGATCTGTTCCGCTATAAGATCCGGGACCAAGAGTTCGGAAAGCCCATCCTCTCATTCCATTAGCACCTCCGGCGTAAAAGCCTCTTTCATAAGGTATTTCTTCTGAATTCAAATAGGGGAGACCAGAGCCTAAAAATATTCTGGTTGCCAGCGAAGATTTTTTGTTTTCCAGAAAATAATATTGTCGGAAATCGAAATCTAATCTAACATATTGCGAATATCTTACTCCCAGAAATTCATAATAACCATCGTTTGTTTTTGAAGTGCCCAACAATGTGTTCAAACCATATAAAAGGTTACCTGAAGTTTCAATATTTGCTCTAAAATATTCAAAGTTCTTAAGTCCTGCTTTGTTCTGATTAGAAAAAATAAAACTATAATTCAATCCCAGTATCATGTGGTCGGAATACTGCTCTTTCAAACGTTTATTTGTTTCTTGTTCAAGTATTTTGGCAAATTCTGCGGTTGGGTTAACCTTTACGAAATTGATGTTTATTGGCGTTAATATCTGTTTAACTTGTTTATTGCTGTTCCAGGAATAACCCAAACTTGCACGGCTAATATTTCTTGAATAATTTGGCCTTACCTGATAGTTAAATCCAAAAGATAAGTTGGATGTGGGGTTATATCTTTGATTGAAAAGGTTTAGTTTTATTGGAGAAATAAAGCGAGGAAAGAATATGGAACTTTGAACACCGGCTTCAAAAGTGTTAAAAATACCTCTGTTACCATCACTTTCACTAATGGTTTGAGCTTCAAAGCCGCCATTAAAAACAATTCTGAAAACTTCCGCTCTGTTAAAAATATTTTTATTGAGTAAGATAATATTACCTCTCATACCAAGATCTCCACTTGAGTTTGTTCCCTCGGCAGCAACAGTAAATGAGTTTAGTTCACTTTTCTGCATACTAATCTTACAATCTAAAAATGAGCTATCTGGGGTTGAGGGCCTGGTATTAAGAGTGTCGAAACTAATGTTTACCGTCCTAATTATTTGGAAAGAGAATAATCGTTTGTATGTCTCCTGAATACTTGAAGATGAATAAGGCTTTCCGGTTTTTATTTTGATTGCCTGATTGAAAGCAGAAGGTTTTAACTTTATCCTGTCGGCATAAAGAAAATTATACGAAAAAGCCCTTTGTTCATCCCAAAATTCTATCTCATGTTTAATGGTATCGAAGGTTTGTTTCTGAGCAGGACGAAAATCAGGAATAACGTTTACTTTATCAATAAAATATCTCTTATGCTTCTTTTCAATGTATTTTCCTGGCTGACTTGTTGCTTCAAGGGGATTATTAATTTTAACAACAACATCCATCGAGTGTGTTTTTCCTGTGCTGTCAACAATAAACTGAATATAGTTTCTGCTAAAATGATAATAGCCCGAATTACGTAGGTTTTTAGTTATTCTGTCGCGCTCATCATCCATAGTATAAGCGTTGTAAACATCATTTGCTTTTAGTAGCGATTTGCTTAAATTCTTATTTACAAACGACTGAATTAAACTGTCATTAATATTATATTTTATTTTAGATAATTTATATGGGTGGCTGGGAGTTATTATAAACTCAACTTCATTATTAAATTTTTTAGACTTTATTTTGTATTCCACTTTCGAGTTGAAAAAGCCAATATCGCCTAAATAGATTGTTAAGTTTCTTTTAATCTTTTCAAGATCAGTTGTGGTTGTATAAACGGCTTCTTCTCCAAATCTGTCATTCAGCCAGTTGTAAACCTTTGTGTCCTTTTCTTTATTCTTATAATATACATACAGTTTCGGATGCATAAATAATAGTTTCGAATTAGCTTTTGGCTTGATAAGAGTTCTTAGTTCCGAAACTTTTATTTCGGATGGTTTGTTGCTAATTTTAAAACTGTATTTTGTAGTTATTTTTTTTCCTTCCGGAATGTATTTTTTTACCGAACATGCTGATGCAATAGTCAGGATTAAAACAAATGACAGAAATTTGAATAACTTAATTTTCAATGTTTTTTGTTTAGATGCAGGCAATTATCATATAATATCACAAAAATAGAATTCTTTTGCATAAAACAATCGGATTAAGAAAATAGAATTGGAAATATGGCAAAAAATATGTTTCCGGAATAATTTAATAAATGCTAATAATTTGCATTAATACCTATAGCATATTGCATTTATGTTCATTCCGGCTCCTACCGAAGCAAACATTATTAAATCGCCTTTATTGAGTTTGTGATTTCCTTCATTAACAACTTTTCCATCATGATAAATTTGTTGGCATTCACCCTTTATAACCATATCAAGTAGAGTAGGTACAGTTCCTACCGAACTATTACCAAGTTTATTAATGCTCATGGGCATGATATATTCCGGGATATTTCTTTCTTTATAGAGTCGGTAAAATCTTTTAATAATTTCGAAATCCATTTTCTCATTTGCCTGATGGATGAATATTTTTTTAAGATCCTTTATTTCGGCTCCGGCTTTGTCCATGGCAAGTTTCATTGCCTGAGGCACATGGGTTAATGCAAATTCATAAATCTTTCTACCATGCATTTTTATATATCTGACCTTTGGATCGGTATCGGAAATATTACTTTTTCCAAGGAAGAGATAATATGCTTCATCGTTGGCATATGTTTCCATAGAGAAGCTTAATATTCCTTCCTGTTTGTTACTTTCAACACCTTCAACTACTGCTGCACCTGCTCCATCAGAATAAATCATAGAATCACGATCATGCATATCGAGGACTCTGGAAAGAGTTTCTGCGGAAACTACCAAACAGCGTTTTGCTATACCAGATTTAATATAGGAATAAGCTTGTATCATTCCCTGAACCCATCCCGGGCAACCGAAAATAATATCATATGCAACGCAAGAAGGATTTTTTATGCCAAGATTGTGTTTAATTCTGGATGCTATGCTAGGCAAAAGGTCGGTTTGTATGGTATCTTTTGTTACGTCACCAAAGTTTTCAGCCACAATTATCTGATCGATAGTTTCAGGGTCAATGCCTGCATCTTCGATGGCTAATTTTGCTGCGATGGTTCCTAAATCAGAAGCACACTGATTATCACCGGCATAGCGCCTCTCTTCAATACCTGTAATTGCTTTGAATTTAGCTGCAATTTCTTCGTGCCCTGCCTCGAAAACTTTTGAATTTTCATCATAGAAAACGTTTTTAGCAAAGTCTTCGTTAGTAACTATATTTTCGGGTATATATTTTCCTGTGCCGGTTATGACAATATTGTTAAAACTCATAAATAGTTGATTATTGTATCAATCTGCTAAATTAAATAATTTAACTTCTGCATAGCAAGTTGATAGTTGTGTTTTCACATATTTTGTGATTTAGTTCTGAAGAAAATATGTTTATGTTGTTTGTTAATAGATAACAAACCTTTGCGGAAAAGGTATGCAAAGTGCATTAATGTTGAAAATTAGTTATCTGGTATTGCAAAATTTTAAGAAAAAATAAATGGCTTATTTTTTTTATTTTTTTGTTGGAAGAAAAAATAATAGGTGTATATTTGCAGCCTCTTTTAAAGGGAGCTTAGCTCAGCTGGTTCAGAGCACCTGCCTTACAAGCAGGGGGTCACTGGTTCGAATCCAGTAGTTCCCACATAATCAAAGCCAAACCATTGCGGTTTGGCTTTTTTATTTTAGCCCTATGTATAATTTCTACATCATTTACTCTAGTAAAACTGACCGTTATTACTATGGTCATATGCATAAATATGACTGAAAGACTCAGTAAATATAACCATAATCACAAAGGCTGGACTGGCAAAGTTACTGATTGAAAAATTGTTTGATATGATAATATTATTAATAAAGTAGATATCTACACTGTATAAATTCAAGCAAATAAATTATTTAAATATTAT
>JBFFLX010000143.1:0-9169 GCA_041554435.1 Bacteroidales bacterium | reverse complement strand
TTTTTTTACCACGAAGGAGCACTAAGGATAGCACGAAGAAACACTAAGTTATTTAATCCTTTTTTTTCCTTTGTGGACCTTTGTGATGCACTTCGCGATACTTTGTGGTTAAAATTAAAAACATAAACTCTTTCATTTAACCTCTATTTTTTTACCACGAAGATGCACTAAGCATAGCACGAAGGAACACTAAGTTTTTTAATCCATTTTTTTCCTTTGTGGACCTTTGTGATGCACTTTGCGATACTTTGTGGTTAAAAGCGAAAACATAAACTCTTTCATTTAACCTCTATTTTTTTACCACGAAGGAGCACTAAGTTTTTACAATCACTGTACATGACCATAAATAATCTGAGTTCAGGATAATTGAATTTATTAACTAATTTATTTAGGGGCTTTTTGCAATAAGATTATACCAATTACCAAATAAATCATATTAGGTATCCAGGCAGCCAGAAGTGGAGAAAGATTACCATAGGTAGCAAAAACCGTAGAGAACTGCATAAACATTATATAACTGAATGTAAGAGCAATACCTATTCCAAGGTGAAGCCCTATTCCTCCTCTTACTTTTCTGCTGGAAAGTGCCACACCAATAAATGTTAGTATTATTATGGCTACAGGACCCGCCATTCTCTTATGTTTTTCTATCTCATACTTCTTATAAACTATAGACCCTTTTTGCTTCTCCCGGGTAATGAAAGCATTAAGTTGATAATAGTTCATTTCCTCAAACCTCTCTTTTATTTTATAAAGATCGGTAGTTTTTAAGTTGATGGTGGTATCCATTTCATCGCCCATACTAATCTGCTGTTGACCCAAACTGTCAAAAGTTCTGAGATAGTAATTTTTGATATGCCACTTATTTTTTATCGTATCCCATTTGATATTGTCGGCCATCAACTTATACACTAATTTTTGTCCGTCGAGTTGTTCCAGGGAGAATTTATACCCTAAACTTTCATCACTATTAAATCTATCCACATAAACAAAAGTGTTGGGTTGTATTTGAATATGAATATTGGTTTCATTATCTTTGGTAAGTTTCTCCATATAGGTATTTTTAAATACCCTTCTAACCTCATTTGTTTTGGGGATCAAGAAGTTACCTAAATACAATGATATTAATGCCAGAAAAACCGACGCCATTAAATATGGCAATAATAATCGCTTAAAACTCACTCCACTACTAAGAATAGCAATAATTTCAGTATCACCGGCAAGTTTGGAAGTAAAGAAAATAACAGAAATAAAGGTAAAGAGATAAATAAAAAGGTTAATGAAATATGGAATAAAGTTTATGTAATAGTCAACAACTATTGCCATAAACGGAGCCTTATTTTTAATGAAACTATCGATATTTTCAGAAACATCAAAAACTATGACTATAACAATAAGCAAACTAATGGCATATAAGAAAGTGCCCAGAAACTTTTTAATTATATACCAATCAAATATTTTCACTTATTTACTGAGTTTTGTCTATAATCTTTGAACTAACTTTTTAACCATCATATTTTTCCATTCACTGAAATCGCCTTTTAGGATATGATTTCTTGCTTCAGCCACAAGCCATAAATAAAAACTCAAATTATGCAAACTTGCTATCATAGCTCCAAGCATTTCTTTTGCCACAAACATATGGCGCAAATACGCTTTAGTATATTGAGTATCGACAAATGAAGTTCCTTCCTCATCAATGGGGCTGAAATCATGCATCCATTTTTGGTTTTTAATATTTATGATACCATTTTTGGTGAATAACATTCCATTTCTGCCATTTCTTGTGGGCATAACACAGTCGAACATATCAACACCCAAAGATATACTTTCCAATAAATTTGCGGGGGTACCAACACCCATCAGATAACGTGGTTTATCTTCCGGTAGTATACCACAAACAAGTTCTGTCATTTCATACATCATTTCGTGGGGTTCTCCCACAGAAAGTCCGCCAATAGCATTACCCTCGGCATTTTTTGAGGCAATTGTTTCTGCTGATATTTTTCTCAGGTCGCGATATGTACTTCCCTGAACAATAGGGAATAAGGCTTGTGAATATCCATATTTTGGTTCGGTATTATTAAAATGAGTTATGCATCTGTCAAGCCAGCGGTGAGTAATTTCCATTGAATTTTTTGCATAATCATAATCGCATGGATAGGGAGTGCATTCATCGAATGCCATAACTATATCAGCGCCAATAGTTCGCTGTATATCCATAACCGATTCGGGATTAAAATTATGCCTTGAACCATCGATATGTGATTGAAATACAACTCCCGATTCATCAAGTTTCCTCCTGTCGCTTAAAGAATAAACCTGATAACCACCACTATCGGTTAATATAGGCCTGTCCCATCCGTTAAACTTATGCAAACCTCCAGCCTGCTCCATAACCTTCAAACCCGGACGAAGATAAAGATGATATGTATTTCCCAGAATTATTTGTGCTTTCACATCATCCTTCACATCTTTCATATGCACAGCTTTTACGCTTCCTGCCGTACCCACAGGCATAAAAATTGGCGTTTGTATTTTACCGTGATCTGTTATTATTTCCCCTGCTCTGGCTGAACTCTTTTTATCTTTACCCTTAAGGTTAAATTTCATTCTGATAAATTTTTTGCAAAATTACTCTTTTTGTTTGATTGCTACATTTATTGAAAACAACTATTGTCAATTTTAGCAGCATTAATAACAAGTGGCACCATAGCACAAAAATATTTAATGACATCAAACTGTTTATAAATAATTACGCTAAAAAAATATTGATTTGTTTACTTAGTATTTTTGTTAAAAATTTATCGATTTGTTCCAGGACTTAAGTACCATAAGTATTGTTATTGCGGCCGTTTTTGCACTGTCCACTTTAGTTCAATTAGTTTATTATTGGCTAATTTTCTCACGTCTGGCTTTCTACAAAAAAAGTGAATCCAGCGGAGACAAAAAGCCACCCGTTTCTGTTGTTATTTCGGCCAGAAACGAATATTATAACCTTATGGAAAACCTTGAGTTAATATTACAACAAGACTATCCTGACTTTGAACTTATAGTTGTAAATCATGCTTCCACCGACGAATCGAAATATTATCTGGAAGAATTGAAAGGCAAGTATTCAAATTTGAAGACAGTGCAAATTGATCAGGATTTAAATTTTTTTACGGGCAAGAAATTTCCACTTTCAATAGGTATTAAATCGGCTAAAAATGACATCCTTTTACTTACCGATGCCGATTGCAAACCAAATTCCAGAAACTGGATAAGCAAAATGGTATCTTCCTATGAAGATGAAAATGCTGAAGTTGTTTTGGCTTATGGGCCCTTTGTTAAACAAAAAGGCTTTCTTAATTTACTGATGCGCTACGACACTTTCGTGACTGCGGTTCAGTACTTTTCATACGCATTAACCGGAATGCCGTATATGGGTGTAGGCCGTAATCTTTCGTATCGCAAATCACTGTTTATCAAAAACAAAGGATTTATATCACATTATAATATCCCTTCGGGAGATGATGATTTATTTATCAATAGAGTTGCAAACAGGAAAAATTGCCGCATAGAGATAGCGGAAGAAAGTTATATGTATTCCAAGGCAAAGCCTACTTTTAAAGAGTGGTATAAACAGAAACTTCGCCATTTAAGTACCGGAAAAGTTTATAAAATGAAGTTCAAAATCCTATTGAGTACCTTCGTTTTTAGTCAGATATTTTTCTTCTTATCCTTCACATACCTTGCGATTACTTTAACTCTGCCAATAATTGTTTTTAGCGCCTTTGGCATCAGATTCATTACCCAAGTACTTGTTAATAAAAAAATTAGCCATCAACTTAATGAGGGAAGTTTATATTTATTTTCGCCTATACTGGAGGTAATATTTTTAATTTTACTACCCATATTCAGTTTAATGAGCATGAGGAAACAAGTTGCATGGAAGTAAAAAACACATTAACAACTAAAGGTCAGAGAGATTATAAACTTATTCAGCAGGCTCTTGAAAAGGGTGATCAATCGGCTTATGCCGAACTTCTTAACCTTTACCGCGACGCCATTTACTATACCATGTTAAAAATGACACACGATCCTCACGACGCTGAAGATCTAACCATAGAAGCATTTGGAAAAGCCTTTAAAAACCTTCAACAATATACTTCTGACTATGCTTTTAGCACCTGGCTTTTCAAAATAGCAAGCAACAACTGCATCGATTTCATAAGGAAGAAAAAAATGCATGATAATATTCTCGATTCGGGTGAAACTAAAAGCGGATCCATAAGTAGCAAAATAGCAGGCAATGATTTAAATCCGGAAGAAGAGATAATCAACAATCAGAAAATTTTAATGATGCGTGAAGTTATCCATCGGCTCAAGCCCCATTATAAAAATTTAATTGAATTGCGCTATTTTAAAGAATACTCCTATGAAGAACTTGTTCAGGAACTTAATCTCCCTTTGGGGACAGTAAAAGTTCAACTATTTAGAGCCAGAACATTTCTGTATAATATTCTCAAAAATTCAGAAGAAAAAATTTAATATTCCTTTAAATTTTAATTCAGGTTTCATTACCGAAAAATTAGTCAACATATGTTATATTTGCATGGATTTGATTTTTTGAAATGAAAGAGGAAAAAGTTAATAGCGAAATAAAATTAATTAATCTGGATGAAGTACTGAGAACTAAGAGTCCGGTATTAAATAAGGTTTTGCCTGGCTTCGTTAAATCATATTTAAAACGGATTGTTCATCAGGACGAGCTTAACCATTACATAAAAAACCATGGACATTTGATGGGTATAGAATTTATCGATTCGGTACTCAAAGAGATGGGAATTAAACTTGTTACCGAAGGAATAGAAAATATACCTGAAAAAGGACGTTGTATTATTGCTTCAAACCATCCTCTTGGCGGCCTTGATGGAGTTGCACTTATGCTTGTGGCAGGAAAAAAGCGCCCCGATCTGATATTTCCTGTTAACGATATTTTGATGAATGTGAAAAATCTGGAGCCCTTATTTATTCCAATTAATAAGCATGGTTCCAATGCCGAAAACATCAAAATAATTAATGATAATTTTGCTTCTGAAAAACTCATATGCTATTTTCCTTTCGGACTGGTTTCGCGTAAACGCAAAGGAAAAATTGAGGATTTGGAGTGGAAGACTACAATTATCACCAAAGCCAAACGCTTTAAACGCGATATAATTCCTGCAAATATCAGCGGGAGAAACACAAACTGGTTTTACAACCTTTCGAACTTCAGAAAAAAACTTGGCATAAAAGCAAATATCGAAATGTTATATCTTGTGGATGAGTTTTCCAAACAAAAAGGAGAAACACTTAAATTCTATTTTGGAAAACCGGTTTCTTACAAAACCTTCGACAAGAGATATAAAAATGATGAATGGGCCGAATTTATGAGACAGTATTCTTATAAATTAGCACAAGGATACAAAGGTAGTTTTGAAGATTATATTTCGGAAATTAAATAAAAAAACATTCCCTATGGAAACTATTATACCACCGGTTGACAAAAGATTGCTTGAGCAAGAACTCAACGAAAAAACCTTTTTAAGAGAAACAAATAATGGTCATAATGAGATTTATATTCTCAATGATGAAAATGCTCCCAACGTTGTGCGGGAAATAGGACGCTTAAGAGAGGTAACATTCAGAGATGCCGGAGGCGGTACAGGAAAAGATATCGATCTTGATAAATTTGATTTGGGCAAAAATGCATTTATTCAGATGATAGTATGGGACCCTGAGGAGAAAGAAATAGTAGGAGGATATCGTTATGTGCATTGTAAAAACCTTTTTATTGATGATAAGGGAGTTGTGGCTTCACCTACTTCCACACTTTTCAAATACAACCAGTTATTTATTGACAAATATTTTCCAAGAACCATTGAACTGGGAAGATCATTCGTTCAGCCTTTATACCAACCCACTTATAATTTAAGACGAGGAATGTATGCACTCGATAATTTATGGGATGGATTGGGAGCTCTGCTTATTGAGCATCCCGATATTGAATATTTGTTTGGGAAAGTTACCATGTATTCAAGTTTCGACAGATTAGCCAGGGATATAATCCTTTTCTTTTTTGAGAAATATTTCCCTGATAAAGAGAACCTTGTTGTTCCTCACAAACCTCTGGAACTAACCACCAGCGATAAAGTTTTAAACAGCATTTTCACTGGTTGCAATTATGAGGAGAATTATAAAATCATGGTTCAAAAAGTTAGAAAACTTGGCGAAAATGTACCTCCTTTGTTCAGTGCTTATATGAACCTTTCATCTACAATGAAAACTTTTGGTACTGCTCTTAACGACCATTTTGGTGATGTGGAAGAAACCGGAATCCTGATAACAGTTGGTGATATTTACGATATTAAAAAGGAAAGACACGTTACTACTTATAAGAAGAAATAATTAGCTTTTAGAAAATTCAAATAATTGCCATTAAGTTTTCAATATTATAAACTCATTTTCATTTTGCTGCTCAGCATTATTTTTAGCAGTTGTTCTGATATTGAGGAAAATAGCAGTATGATATTAAACTCTAAATGGAAGTTTAAATCTACCGATGATACTACCTGGTTAAACATTAAAATTCCGGGTTCGGTGCATTTGGGATTATTGGAAAACAAAAAAATAGAGGATCCCTTTTATCGCTTAAACGAACACTATGTTCAGTGGGTTGATAAAAAAGACTGGGAATTTAAAACCACATTTGATATCGATAAATCAATACTGGAAAATGAATTTATTGATCTCGATCTTAAAGGACTCGATACTTATGCTGATGTTTTTCTGAATAACGAGCCAATTCTGGAGGCAAACAATATGTTTGTAAATTGGAAAGTTGAGTGTAAAAACAAACTCAGGCAAGGTAAAAATGAACTTAAAATTGTTTTCCATTCACCCATAAATGAGGGATTGGAAAAAAGAGAAGAATTAGCCTACCTCCTACCCGGTGCTGAGAATGATCAATCGGAATTGGGTGGCCTGGGTAATAAAAAAGTATGCGTTTTTAGCAGAAAAGCACAATACCATTTTGGATGGGATTGGGGCCCGCGATTAGTAAGCATAGGCATATGGAAGGATGTAGAACTTAAATGGTGGAACAAAGCAAAAATAGAGGATTTGTATATCCAGCAAAAGGAAATAACAAATAACAGCGCCAAACTTATAGCAAAACTGGATATTCATTCATCTTCAAATCAAGATATTGAACTGGTTTTAAAAACAGAAAATAATATTTCTGCCAGCAAATATGTGCGTTTAAAAAAAGGTGATAATGTTCTGAATATTCCTTTTGAAATAGATAAGCCGGAACTATGGTGGACAAATGGACTTGGGAAGCAAAAACTTTACAAAATTTATGCTGAATTAAATACAAATAATCAAACCATCAGTAGATCAGAAACTAATATTGGTTTACGCACTATTGAGTTGGTAAGAGAAAATGATTCCATAGGAAAGAGTTTTTATTTTAAACTGAACAACAGGCCAGTTTTTATGAAAGGCGCCAATTATATCCCCCAGGATATTTTTCTATCAAGAGTAAAACCATCAGATTATGAGCACCTTATAAAATCGGCATCAGAAGCCAATTTTAATATGTTGAGAGTTTGGGGCGGTGGTATTTATGAAAAAGATATTTTTTATGATTTATGTGATAAATATGGAATTTTAGTATGGCAGGATTTCATGTTCGCCTGTGCGATGTATCCCGGTAATTCTGAATTTCTGGAAAACGTAAAACTTGAAGCCCAACAGAATATAAAACGTCTCAGGAATCACCCTTGCATTGCTTTATGGTGTGGCGATAATGAAATACTATCTGCCTGGAACAGATGGGGATGGAAGGAGAATGTAATAGAAAATCAGGGCGAAGAAATATCAAATAAAATATGGAATGATTACGATACACTATTTCATAAAATATTACCTGATTTAGTAAAACAACTCGATCCAAAAACTGAATACTGGTCATCGTCACCAAGTTCAGCAATTGGAGAACTTGAAAATAAAACTTCAGGCGACATGCATTATTGGGGAGTTTGGTGGGCCAAGGAACCATTCTCTAACTATAAAACTTATATGGGAAGATTTATGTCGGAATATGGTTTTCAGTCGTTTCCGGAGATTGGTTCCATCGAAAAATATACACTTCCGGAAGATCACGATATTAATTCTGAAGTGATGAAATCGCATCAGCGTTCGAGCATTGGCAATGTAACTATAGTAGAATACATGGACAGAGATTATAATGAGCCAAAAAATTTCCCCATGTTTATTTATGTTAATCATCTGCTTCAAGCAGAAGGAATAAAAACTGCAATGGAAGCACATCGTAGGAATATGCCATATTGCATGGGATCGCTTTATTGGCAACTCAACGACTGCTGGCCTGTGGCATCCTGGTCGGGCATCGACTATTATGGAAAATGGAAAGCTTTACACTATTTCGCCAAAAAGGCTTTTAATAATATTCTTGTTTCACCAGATATTGATTCTACAAATACCTTGAAAATATATGGCATCTCCGATTTATCGGAAAACAAAAATGCCACACTGGAAATTAAAATTATTGATTTTGAAGGAAATATTCTTTGGAGAAAGTCAAGAGATATTATAATTGAAAGCAACAAATCGGTGATTTATTTTGAAAAAGAACTTGGTGATTTGATAAACAAAAATAATAAGCAAAACTGTTTATTGTATACTAAATTAGCCGATAGTAAAGGAAATATACTATCCGAAAACATTCTCTACTTCGATAAAATTAAAAACTTATTATTGCCAAAAGTACAGCCCAAGATTTCCTACAGACAAATAAAAGATGGAATTGAAATAAGTATTTCATCTGACAAACTGATTAAAAATATTTATTTCAGACTGGATATTACGGAAGGTCATTTTTCGGATAATTATTTTGATATTGTTCCGGGAGAAACAAAAACCATAAAGTTTATTTCTGATAAAAATATTTATGTGAGTGATTTTACATCAGAAATAAAGATTTTAACCCTCAGTGAAACTTACTAAATTTCCATTTTTTTCTCTCTTTTTTCAATAATCACAATCATTCTCAATTCCATAAAAATTATCTTATAAAATAAATAATGGATGATTTTTGACTGCAAATAACAGCAATATTATT
>JBFFLX010000142.1:0-9250 GCA_041554435.1 Bacteroidales bacterium | reverse complement strand
TCTCGTGCCAACTTTACTCACCTTTTTATGGTTATCCGTTTTTGGTGGAAGTGCACTTTTTCAGGAATTAAATGGTAATAATGCTATTTCTGAAGCTGTTAACAAAGACATATCAACTGCTATATTCTTTTTGCTCGAACAATACCCCTTGTCAAGCTACACATCAGTACTGGCAGTTTTATTGGTAGCAAGTTTTTTTATCACTTCTTCCGATTCCGGTTCATTTGTTGTAGATACACTCACTTCTGGCGGTAGGCACAATGCACCTAAAGGACAAAAAATATTCTGGGCTTCTATTGAAGGAATTGTTGCTTCTGTTCTGCTTATAGGAGGTGGTCTCACTGCTTTACAAACTGCCTCTATACTTTCCGCATTGCCATTTTCAATAATCATTTTAGCAATGTGTTATAGTTTTTATAAATCGTTGAATGAGTATTCAAAAGAAAAAACACATCCGCTTTGATAAATGGAATTTCCTTAAATGATTTTAGATTTTCATTCGAATAAATTCAGTCAGGAAAAATTAATAAACAAAAATTTATAACAAGTTGATATAGTTTGTTTTAAGTCAGAATAAAACGCCGCGAAGAAATTTAAATTTCGCCAGCGTCTGTTTTTTTTTATCTTCGTACTACATATGGTAATGCTTAATTTATTTGATAACTCAAATTTATTTGTCTAAAACGAAGCCACTAAATTCCAATATTTAAAAATCAATTGGCTTCGAAGCTGGTCATACAGTATCATAGAAAGAAAGTTGCCCGAATCGAAAAAATGGATTATTCAGGGAAATATCCAACATCAATTTATCGATTCATAATAACAAGCAATGATTAATTAGAAAATATCCTGACATACTTCTTTTAAGTACAACTTTATTCAAAAACAGAGTGTATTTAAATAATAAAATATGATAATACAATATCGGTTATGACAACAAATAAAGCTCAACTTTTTTACGACGGATTACGCCAAAAAGCTACATCTGGAAAAACGTTTCAGAATATTAATCCTGCAACAAATCAAATTATTAATGAAATTGAATCTGCTTCTGTCAACGATGTTGAAAAGGCAATCGAATCTGCAAAAAAAGGATTTGCAGTTTGGTCTAAAATGTCGGGAACAGAGCGAGGTCGAATTCTCAAAAAAACTGCTGATTTATTACGGGAACGCAATAAAGAGCTGGCCGAAATTGAAGTAATGGACACCGGAAAACCGATTTCTGAAGCCATTTCTGTGGATGTTTTATCTGGTGCTGATGCCATCGAATATTTTGCAGGAATTGCTCCATCTATTCGAGGAGAACACTACGATTTAGGCAATTCTTTTGCATTTACAAGAAGAGAGCCACTTGGAGTTTGTGCCGGAATTGGAGCATGGAATTACCCAATTCAGATTGCATGCTGGAAATCGGGACCTGCATTGGCTTGCGGCAACAGCATGGTTTTTAAACCTGCAGAATTGTCGCCACAATCAGCTGTGCTTCTGGCAGAAATTTATAAAGAAGCCGGATTACCCGACGGTGTTTTTAATGTTGTTCAAGGAGAAGCTGAAGTTGGAAAAATGCTGACACACCACCCCGACATTCGGAAAGTTTCTTTAACCGGCGAAGTTGAAACCGGAAAAAAAGTAATGGCAGACGCAGCAAAATCACTTAAACATGTTACGCTCGAGCTGGGGGGTAAATCGCCAATAATTATTTGCGAAGATGCTAACATCGATGAAGCCGTTAACGGAGCGATGATTGGCAACTTTTATACACAAGGCGAAATTTGTTCCAACGGAACCCGTGTTTATGTAGCCGAGGCGATAAAAGATAAATTTCTTGAAAAACTAATCGAAAAAACCCGAAAACTGCATATTGGTGATCCTACAAAAATGGAAACCCAAATTGGTGCATTAATCAGTAAAGAACATTTGGATAAAGTGCTCACTTACATAGAAATTGGGAAAGAAGAGGGAGCTAAAATTCACATTGGAGGCAAACGATATTATTCTGAAAATAACCCTCAGTTAAACGAAGGTTATTTTGTAGAACCAACAATTTTTGAGACAGAGAATGAAGATGCCCGAATTGTAAAGGAAGAGATTTTTGGCCCGGTAATGACAGTATTAACTTTCAAAACAGAAAAAGAGGCCATCGAAAAAGCCAATAATACAATTTATGGTTTGGCTGCCGGAGTTTTTACAAATGATCTTCAGCGAGCGCATCGGATAGCAATTCAGTTGGAAGTTGGAATTTGCTGGATAAACAACTACAACATTACTCCTGTGGAAGTTCCGTTTGGCCCTTACAAACAATCAGGCTTTGGAAAAGAAAACGGTTTAGCCACTATCGAAGCTTATACTCAGCTAAAAACCGTTTATGTCGAAATGGACAAAATAGATTCACCTTATTAAACAAAATACAAGAATGGATTACAAATATATTATCGTTGGTGGAGGTTCAGCAGGTTCGGTGCTTGCAAACAGATTAAGTGCTGATCCATCTAATAATGTTTTGGTTTTAGAAGCAGGGCGGCCGGATTATACTTTGGATTTTAGAATTCACATGCCTGCCGCACTAAGTTATCTCCTTAATGGAACCTTTTACAATTGGGCTTACAGCTCAGATCCAGAACCAAACATGAAAAACAGGCGAATTGCCCAACCCCGTGGAAAAATTCTTGGTGGCTCCAGCTCTATAAATGGTATGATTTGGATAAGAGGAAATGCATTGGATTATCAAAAATGGTCGAAAATTAAAGGGCTCGAAAGTTGGGATTACAAACAATGCCTGCCTTATTTTAAACATTTAGAAACCCGGTTGATTGGCGCAGACAAATACCATGGAGATAAAGGACCATTAAAACTAACAACACCAAAAAATGAAAATCCACTTTTTCAGGCATTTTTCAATTCGGTGCAGGAAGCAGGTTACCCATTAACCGACGATGTAAATGGTGCGCAACAAGAAGGTTTTGGGAAATTCGATCAGGCAATTTATCGGTCGCGGCGAATGAATGCTGCGCGTGCCTATATTCATCCGGTAAAAAAACGCAAAAACCTAACCGTACTAACCAGAGCAATGGTACACCGTATTTTGTTTGAGGGAAAAAAAGCTGTGGGTGTTGAATTTAAAAGAAAAGGAAAAATTCAAAAAGTATATGCGCAGGAAACCATTTGTTGTGGAGGTTCGATAAATTCGCCTCAATTACTGCAATTATCAGGTGTTGGAAATGAAAAAGAATTAAAAAAACACGATATAAAAGTTGTGCATCATTTGCCCGGTGTTGGCGAAAATTTGCAAGACCATTTGGAAGTGTATGTACAATGGGCATGTAAAAAACCCATTTCAGAATATTCCTCATTAAATCCGTGGAGAGCACCAAAAATTGGTTTCGACTGGCTTTTCAGAAGAAAAGGTCCGGGCGCCACAAATCATTTTGAGGCAGGAGGTTTTATAAAAAGCGATGAAGACAAGGAATATCCGAACTTACAGTTTCACTTCTTACCACTGGCAATTCGTTACGACGGGACTGCTCCTGCCGAAGGCCATGGATTCCAATTACATGTTGGACCAATGAACACAGATGTTAGAGGCCATGTAAAAATAAAGTCAAACAATCCATACGACGCACCAAGCATATTATTTAATTATCTATCTACTGCCGACGAAAAAAAGAATTGGATAGCAGCAATAAAAAAATCCAGATCGCTCATCGAAACAAAAGCGATGGATGAATTAAGAGGAGAAGAGCTTTCTCCTGGATCTGATATTCAATCAGACAAAGATGTTTTGGATTGGATTGAAAGAGAAGGAGAAAGTGCCTATCATCCAAGTTGTACCTGCAAAATGGGATATGATGATATGGCGGTTGTTGATAGCAAGTTGCGCGTTCATGGAATTGAAAATTTACGCGTTGTGGACGCATCTGTAATGCCTTGTGTTACCAATGGGAATATTTATGCCCCGGTTATGATGATTGCAGAAAGAGCTGCAGACGAAATACTCGGAAAAGAATTACTCCCGGTTGAAGAAGGAGTTTGATAAAACAACCTTATTTCTTGAAAGGGGATTTATTTAATTTTTCTTTTCAAACACAAAATATTTTGCATAGAAAAATTAATTTATGGATTCAGAACAATCTCTTTTCAAAAAAACAGCACCAACATTGGCACTTATTCTATTGCTTTCGCTTGCCGGTGTGTATATCTATTTTTTTACCGATGCTGATGTATTCTGGCCCGGATTTATTTCAATGATTTTCTTTTATGGTGTAATTTTTTTCCTGGGAACTTATGCTTCGGGACTTAAAAAAATTAAGACAAGTACCGACATCATGCTGGCAGGACGAAACATTCCACTTTGGATTGCTGTTTTTACAATGAGTGCCACCTGGGTTGGTGGAGGCTACATTAACGGCACGGCGGAATATACTTACGACAGCAATTATGGATTAATGTGGGTACAAGCTCCATGGGGATATGCATTGAGCCTTATTTTTGGCGGACTGTTTTTTGCACGAAAAATGAGAAGGCATAAATTTAAAACCATGATTGATCCACTGGCAAAACGATTTGGATTACGAATGTCCACAATCCTGTTTTTTCCTGCATTATTGGGTGAAATTTTCTGGACGGCCGCAATATTAACTGCCTTGGGTGCTACTTTTTCTACGGTACTTGGATTAGATATACAAACTTCAATAATATTATCATCGGTAATTGCAATTTCCTACACTGCAATTGGAGGCCTTTGGGCAGTTGCCTTAACCGATGTAGTACAAATGGGAATTTTAATTATCGGATTAATCATAGTAATTCCATTTGCGTTAAATAGTGTTGGCGGATGGGACAATGCATGGGAATTGTACGAACAAAAAATGGGAGGACTTGCGTCTTTTATTCCTTCAAAAAAAGTACTTGGAGACAACTATTTAAACTGGTGGGATTTTGCGTTACTCTTAATTTTTGGAGGAATTCCATGGCAAGTATATTTTCAGCGTGTTTTGTCTTCGAAAAATGAGAGAACCGCTGTAAACCTTTCAATTATTGCCGGAGTAGTATGTTTGCTTGCTGCCATTCCTCCAATAATGATTGGGGTAATTGGTTCGGCAGTTCCTTCGTGGGTAAGTTTAGGAGCTGCTTCAGAACCAGCCAATTCTGCACTGGTTCTGCCTTATGTAGTTCGGTACCTAACTCCTAACGTTGTAGCAACAATTGGGCTTGGTGCAATTGCAGCCGCTGTAATGTCTTCAATAGATTCTTCAATTCTATCGGCCTCATCGATGGCCAGCTGGAACATTTACCGCCCACTCATAAAACCGAATCTTAGCAACAACCAATTAACCAAAGTAATTAAAAGGAGCATATGGATTATTGGAATTACAGCTACCCTTTTGGCGTTAAAAATTACCAGTGTATATGCTCTGTGGTTTTTATGTAGCGACTTTGTTTATTGTTTGTTATTCCCACAATTAGTTACAGCATTTTACGATAAAAAAGCCAATGCCTGGGGTTCGTTCTTTGGCTTTGCAGTAGCTTTTATTTTGCGCATTGGTGGCGGCGATGCTACGCTTGGAATACCAATTCTTATTGATTATCCAATGATTCAGGATGGAGTTGTACTATTCCCATTTAGAACCTTTTCTATGATTAGTGGATTAGTTACAATTATTGTTGTTTCAAGACTAACAAAAAAAATATCCCCTGCAAAAGCATTCAATTTAGAATAAACACAAAATTGTTTCATTTCAGAACAAAGATGCCTAATTCATCGTTATTCATGTAGAGGCATATCTAAAAGGAATTGTTTTTAATTAAATTAATAACTAAGTTGCAACATCTTTAATTAGTCAGAATCTCTTTTTTGTTGAAAGATATGAAATGAATCTGGCAGATTGTTTTAAAACTACACTAACTATAATTTAACTCTTATGAAGAATCACTTCTTATTAAAAAGAGAAACAACCCAAAGCCATTTTATCCAATTTACGATACTTATTTTATTGTTATTCGTTTCTGTTCAGATAAATGCACAGGAGTTACAAATCAAGGGAAAGGTTGTAAGCAAAAGTGATAATTTAGGACTCCCCGGAGTTTCAATCATAGTAAAAGGGACATCAACAGGAATCGTAACTGATACAGATGGAAATTTTCAAATTAATTCACCTGACAGAAACGGGACTCTGGTTTTTTCATTTATAGGAATGGAAACGCAGGAAGTTGCAATTAAAGGTCGACAAGAGATTAATGTTGTTTTAAATGAATCAACAGAAAATCTTGACGAGGTTATTATCGTTGGTTATGGAACCCAAAAGAAAGAAAACCTTTCAGGAGCTGTAACTCAGGTTAATCTTGGCTCTATAAAAAGTCGTCCGATAACCAACATTGCACAAGGACTGCAAGGGCTTGTACCAAACTTAAATATCGATATGCTGGGCGGTGAACCCGGATCATCTCCATCTTTTAATATTCGTGGTTTTACCTCCATAAATGGTGGTACTCCGTTTATTTTAATTGATGGAGTGCCTTCAACTACAGAGGAACTAAACCGATTAAACCCTACAGATATTGAAACACTCTCGGTTTTAAAAGATGCTTCTTCAGCCGCGATTTATGGAGCAAGAGCAGCATTTGGTGTAATATTACTCACCACAAAAAAAGGCAGTCAGGCAGGAGTTCATCTCGATTATAATGGATCTATGTCGTTTGGCCGACCAACAATATTACCTGAACCGGTAAAAGATCCTTATTTTATATTGAGCACTCAGAAAGAGGCAGCTCGCGATTGGCAGGAATTGTATAATCCATCGCAACAGCAGTTAGATTATGCACAACAACGTTCTTTAGATCCTTCATTGCCTTCTGTAATTGTAGATCCTAATGATCCTGAAAAGTGGTTTTATGCAGGAAATTTCGACTGGTATAATTTTTTCCTTAATGATTATGCTAAAACCAATGAGCATACCATGTCGATACATGGAAAATCGGAATCTGTAAACTATTATTTCTCAGGCAATTATATGGGTCAGGATGGTTTGATTAAAATTGCAGAAGATAGATACGAAAGAATAAATTTAAGAAGTAAAATAGAATTCGAAGTAAGTGATTGGCTGTCGGTTTCTAACAACACAGTTCTAATTAATACAAACAGAAATAAACCTTCGCAAGATATTTTATATGGAATCTACTACCCTGTTCCTGTTGAAGAACCTTATAATCCGGATGGAACCTGGTCGGATACTTATGGCGGACGAGAAGCGGCTCGGGTAAAAGAAGGTGGAACACGAAACGAAGAAACTAATGGTTTTCAGTCAACAATTGCATTTACAGCCAAATTTTTTGATAATGCATTACAAGTAAAAGGTGATTTTACTTATAAAAGAGAAAATACAACTCAATCTTTTACACAAAAAAAAGTGTATTATAGTCCGGGGCCCGGAATTGTTAGAGACGACGGAACAAATAATAGTGCATGGGAATGGTATTTTAACGACAAGTATTCTGTTGCCAATTTATACGCCTCTTACGACAAAACATTCGGCAAACACTTTATTAGTGCACTTGCAGGCTACAATCAAGAATCCAGAGTTAGTAAAAATTTCTGGGCTGAAAGAGCAGAATTAATAAGCGACGATCTTCCTTCTATTGAACTTGCTACAGGAGAAATGGATGTGGGTGTGGATAATGATTACCACTATGGATGGGCTATCAGAGGTGCATTCTTTCGTCTGAATTATATTTACAACGAAAAATATATTGTTGAATTAAATTCCAGATACGATGGTTCATCACGTTTTCCAAAAGAAAACGGATTTGGTCTTTTTCCATCTCTTTCAGCGGCATGGCGATTATCTGAAGAATCATTTATGGATTTTTCTAATGATTTTTTAAGCAACCTTAAATTCAGAGCATCTTGGGGTACGCTTGGTAATCAAGAAATTGGACCATATGATTATATTCAAAAAATGAGCACCTATAAAATTGGTGAAATTTTGGGTGGAACAAGACCGGTAGCTGTTGGTCCTCCTCAATTAGTGGCTCAAAATTTTACTTGGGAAACTGTTACCACAACAAACATGGGAGTTGATGTTGGTTTTTTTGATGGCAAGCTAACCACGGAATTCGATTACTATATTCGCGACACAAAAAACATGTTAACTACTGGCAAGGAATTACCGGCAGTTTTAGGAGCTAATGAACCAAAAGAAAATGCAGCCGACTTACAAACAAAGGGCTGGGAGCTTACCATTAATTTAAATGAAAAATTCAATTTAGGAAATTCTCCCTTTTTAATTACAGGTCGCTTTATTCTATCAGATAGCAGAACTTTCATCACCCGATTTGATAATCCAAACAAACTATTAAACCAATACTACGAAGGATATGAAATTGGAACCATTTGGGGGCTCGAGAATGACGGATTTTTCAACAGTCAGGAAGAAATAGATGGAGGTGCCGATCAGAGATGGCTTTCTCCCTGGGGAAGAGCAACTCAGGTTGGATGGAACAGATATGTCGATTTAAATAATGATGGATATATCAATGATGGTTCTCAAACAGTTGATGATCCGGGAGATCTTAAAATAATAGGAAATAATTCATCGAGATACCGTTTTGGATTCGATTTTTCTGGAAACTGGAAAGGAATTGACCTCAGAATGTTTTTTCAGGGAATTGCAAAAAAAGATTTTTATCCGCAAGGTTATTTCTACTGGGGGCAATTTTATAAACCCTATCAAAACACCTACCAACACATGCAGGGTAAAACCTGGACTGAAGAAAATCAGGATGCATTTTTTCCGCGAAATACTGCTTGGTTAGCCGATGTTGGAGGAAAAGGACTTTCCCGAGAACAATCTCAATATTTGATGAGCGCCGCCTATGTAAGATTAAAGAGTGTTATGCTCGGTTATACAATACCTAAAAAGCTTACATCTAAAATTGGAATGGATTATCTGCGGATTTATGTGAGTGGAGAAAATCTTTGGGAATGGTCGGGATTAACTGATGTATTTGATCCGGAAGCTGTAAATGATGCCTACTGGGATTGGGGATGGGTTTATCCTTTCCAGAGACGTTATTCTGTTGGAGTTAATATCCGGTTTTAATCGTTGTACTTTAAATTTTTCAATATGAAAGCAATAAGAATTTTATCCATAATAATCGTTTTTTATGTAAGCTTTTCTTGCAACGACGAATACCTTAATCGCTTGCCAGAGACACAACTTGCTCCTGAGAATTTTTTCAATAATGCAGAAGACCT
>JBFFLX010000141.1:0-9256 GCA_041554435.1 Bacteroidales bacterium | reverse complement strand
TTATACCCGAGAGGCTGATGTTGAAAGATATTTGGATTTAGTAAAAGAAGCAAAAAGCAAAGTAAGTATACCAATAATAGCTTCAATTAACTGTGTTTCGAATACCGAGTGGATTGAATTTGCCAAGAAAATAGAAAAAGCTGGAGCTGATGGTTTAGAACTTAACGTTTTTGTTTTGCCCTCCGACTTGCAAAAGGACGGTGCTGAGAATGAGGCGGTGTATTTCGAAATAATTAAAACAATTAAGAAAGCCGTTAAAATTCCTGTAGCCTTAAAAATTAGTTATTATTTCTCTGCTTTAGCAAGAACAATAAATTCATTATCCTATACAGGAATTGACGGACTTGTTTTGTTTAACCGTTTTTACTCACCTGATTTTGATATCGAAAACCTGGAGGTTAAACCTTCCTATATTTTTAGTCACCCCTCCGATCTCTCTCTTTCATTGAGATGGGTTGCTATGTTATCGGATCATATCAATTGCGACATTGCTGCATCAACTGGCGTTCACGATGGAAGGGCTATGATTAAGCAACTTCTTGCAGGAGCAAAAGCAGTTCAACTTGCATCGGTACTTTATAAAAAAGGTTTTAAAGAAATAGGAAGCATGCTCGATACTCTTGAAAACTGGATGGATAGAAAGAATTTTACCAGTATTGATGAGTTTAGAGGCCGATTAAGTGTAAAGAATGCTGATAATCCTGCAGCCTATGAAAGAGTTCAGTTTATGAAACACTTTTCAGGCATTGAGTAAATTAATTTTGCTACTTTAGCCCTGGATAATAAATATACGGGCCATAGTGAAAATTAAACTTTTTATTCTTTTTTTCATAGTATCAATTTCATTCTTTCCTTGCTCCTTAAGGGCGCAAATAATGAACCATTATTGGTCGCAGAATTATAACTCGATTTCTACTTTACTTTCAGGAGCAGTTGTGGGCGGAGATGCTGGGAATGCATCTATTTACTATAATCCTTCTGGTATTGTTGATCTTGAAGAAGGAAACAATATTAGCGTGGCTGCAAGTATTTTTACTTTCAATACCTATGGATTAAAAAATATGATGGGCGATGGGAAAAATATAGTTTCTTCAAATTTATATGTTCAGCCACAATTTTTTTCCTACGGAGTGAAATCACCCTTTAAAAAGTGGAGTTTTGAACTTGCTGTTTTTAACAGGCTTAGAGAAAATATGACATTAAATTATGCCGGTTCAGACGATTTTGTTCTAAATGACCTCGCCCAAGCAACAAACAGAATAAATACCGTATTTAGTTATCATAATTATTATTCAGATACCTGGGTTGGTATTGGCGGAGGATATAAATATTCCGATAACCTTAGTTTAGGCATAAGTGTTAATCTGTCATTTTTGTCTTTCAAATACAATAATCGTTTAACTTCTTCTGTTTACCCGCTTTATGCCGATACAAGTTTGTATGATTCAAATACTGCTTTGATGGCAGAAAATGAATTAAATGAGTCGGTGGTTTTTACTAATATCAGAATTATCTCAAAAATAGGAGCCACCTATAAAAAGGATAAATTTTCATTTGGAATAAATATTAGTTTGCCGGCTTTAAAGTTGTTCTCAGTTGGTGAAAGAGTAAGCAAGGGATTAAAAGAGATATATAATCAGGCAATAGACCCGGAAAATAATCGCCTTGATTATTATATTTTCGATTCCCAAAAAGGAAGTGAAGTACAAACTAAACTAAAACTGCCATTTTCTGTTGCCATAGGAACTACCTATCAACTTTTGAATAATGCTAAACTATATTTCACAGCAGAATATTTCGATGGTAAAGGAGCATATAAGTTAGTAAATGCTCAAATAAAAACTGATATCACTACAGATATTATTTATGAGAAACTAAAAAACAAAGATTGGCTTTCATATCAAACATCAACTCGCCCCGTATTAAATGTTGCCCTGGGGTATCAATGGCAAATTAAACCTGATGTTTTATTTTTAATGGGTTTTCGTACCGATTTAAATAGCCTTCGCCGATCAGATGTGGATGCGGATTATCTCAGTGCAAGTATGTACAGTACCACAACTAATTTGTTTCATGCCACCGGTGGTGTAAAATTTTCATTAAAAAAACATTTATTAATTGCTGGTACACAATTTTCATTCGGGCGACAAACAAATGCACTTCAAATATCAAACTATAAATCATCGGAAGATTTTATTGAAAGCAATAATATAATGCCCTTATTGGGAAATCGAGAAAAACTAGCCCGAATAAATCAATTTTCAATTAGTGTATTTTTAGGAGCAACATTGAATTTTGCCTCCAAATCGAAAAAGAATGAGCAATAGTATTTTTATTAAGGTTTTTTTATAAAACCATTAGCCTGCTTTGTATATTTAGTATTTTTGAATCATAAAAACGAATATCAATTTATTTTAATTTTACTGTATGAAAAAAAATATTCTTTACTATTTAGCAATTGTTATCATTCCCTTGGGACTTATGATTTTTCAAGGTTGTTATCCCGATGATAACCTAACTTACGAACAAACTGATGTTGTGATGACCGCATATAACGATTCGGTTGATTTCAGTAGTTTATCCACATATTTTATGTCGGATACAGTATACATCTTAGATGAAAATGACGAAAAAGTACCTGTTGATAATCAGGATGTTATAATTGAAAATCTTGCTACAAACATGTCTGCAGCCGGTTATACCCGCATTACTTCCGAAGAGCAGGGTAAACCCGATGTTGTGTTATTGGTTGGAGCTTTTACTTCCACAACAACCAGTGTTGGTTGGTGGTACCCTTACTATCCCGGATGGGGATGGGGTGGTTATCCCGGCTGGGGTTATGGTGGCTGGGGTGGTTACTACCCGGGTGGCTATTACCCTCCATATCCTGTTTATTCAAGTTATACCACAGGTACCATAATTTGGGATATGGCTAATCCCGATGATTACGATATTATAAAAGGAGATACTGTTGCAAGAGTATATTGGAACGGTGGTGTGCAAGGCGTGTTAAGTGGTAAAAGTACCGATGCACGAATTAAGAAAGGTATTGATCAGGCATTCGCTCAATCACCTCAAATAAAAACAAATAAATAGGAAAATATAAGAAAGACAAGAGTTGAGAAATTATTTTTAGATGTTTCTCAATTTTAAAAAAGATAATAAGATGAAAAAAAATAATATAATATTAAGTTCGATTTTTGTTGTTCTGTTCAGCCTTTCTTCGTTTTCACAGGGAGGTGGAGTTTGGAACTTCGACTGGAATATAGGCTTTGGAATGGGTGAAACTGCGGATTTTATTTCTGCTCCATCTTTCAGAGGTTTCTCTGTTGACGGCCGTGGATTTGTTACCGACAATTTAACAGTTGGCGGAATTGTTGGATGGAATACTTTTTATGAGTCTGATGGCTTTGTAACCATTGATTACGGTACCCATGCTACTGTAAACGGATATAATCGTAAATATGTTAATGCCTTGCCAATAATGATAAATACTCATTATTATTTTGCACAAACTACTATTATGCCTTATGCAGGTGTTGGTGTAGGAACAATGTATGTTGAAGAGCGTAATTTCATGGGTATATATTATACTGAAGAAAAAGCATGGCATTTTGCCGTGGCTCCTGAGTTAGGTATAGTACTTCCTTTTGGAAACAGTAATTCAGGAATTAATGCAAACTTGAAATATAATTATGCTGCCAAAACAAGAGATACAAAATCAACTTCTTTTCTGTCTTTTAATATCGGAATCTCTTACGTTTTTTAAGAATCTATAAGCACTTACTTTATTGAACATAAAATCAGAATTTATAAAAGAACCGGATGATACTTGTATCTTCCGGTTTTTTATTTATTTTTACTCTAAATAATTCGATGTAAGATGAGTTGATTTTATCCTTACAACTTTTATTTAATTGTACATAAAATTTGAAACTATGAACAAACTTTTACTTATTATTATAATTATTGTTGCCTTTGTAACCTCATCTATGGCTCAAAACCAATTTGAAAACGGTGGATTTGAACAATGGGAAGAGGTTGTTATTGGTGATTATAAGTTGGAGCCGGTTAATTGGAGTTCTATAAAAACTTCTGATTCTGATAGTTATAATGAGGTTGCTCCGGTTGTTTGGGGTAAATCAGATGAGGCGCACTCAGGAAACTCTTCTTTATACCTGAAAAATAAATCATATTTTGGAATTGTGGTCACAGGTACAATCACAAATGGCAGAGTACATACTGAATTACCTGCTGTAAATTCGTATATGTATACCGATCCTAATGATGATAGATGGAATTCAATAATGGGTTGGAGACCTGATAGTGTTGTGGGATGGTATAAAAGCAATCCCGTGGGGGATGATTTTGGAACAGTAAAAGTAGCACTTCATAAGGGTGAATTACATTTGCCCCAGGATGAAGCCAATGCTATTGGTATTGCTAGTATTGAGTTACCTACAGGAGTTATAAGCGAATGGACAAGGTTTTCCACACCAGTAGTCTATTATTCTAATGAAAAGCCTGAGTATCAGTTAACAATACTTACTTCAGGTGATGGTCTTGAACCAGTTGATGGTAGCGAAATTTGGTTCGATGATTTACAATTTATCTATAATAATAATTCCATCGATGATAATTTTGCCGATAATATGAATGTGTTCACTTATCAGGGAAAAATTAACATCAGCATTAATGGATCGCAAAATGAAACCTATAAAATAGTCATTAGTGATATTATGGGAAGACAACTTTATATTGATAATAATTATCAGGGTGAAAAGATGATATTGCAACAAGAATTGCAAGGGGGTATTTATTTTATTACTGCAACTAAAGGTCAACAGTCGTTCACCCAGAAGGTTTTTATAAACTAATCATTAATTTCTTCTAATTTGAATAAATATTTCTTTCAAAAAACTGTAATAACAGTTATTCTTTTATTGATTGCTGTTTTTGAACTAAATGCTCGAACAGTAGTGTTTAGTGGAAGGGTAACAGATAAAGAAACAGGCGAATCCTTAGTGGGAGCAAACGTCTACCTGAAAAGTGATATGTCTATTGGTACAGTTACCGATTTTAATGGATATTTTAAGTTGAGCGTCGATGAAGGAGAGCATATTTTTGTTATTTCCTTTACTGGAATGAAGCAAATAGAATATGAAGTTAATTTAAAGGCTGAAGTTTATAAAGTTTTTCAAATGGACCACTTTAGCACTCAGTTTGAAGAGGTTGTTATAAAAGCCGGCAAGTTTGATAAAAGTATAGAAGAACAAACAGTTTCGATTGAAGTAATGAAACCCCGTATTATTGACGCTCGAAATACCACTTCTGTTGAAAGTATTCTCAATCTTACTCCCGGTTTAACAATTCTCGACGAAGAACCTCAAATTAGAGGAGGTAGCGGATTTACCTTTGGTGTTGGTAGCAAAGTGGCAGTTTTTGTTGACGATATGCCCATAACTTCGGCTGACGCCGGAAAGCCTGACTGGTCGTTAATCCCGGTGGAAAATATTAAACAGATTGAAGTTGTAAAAGGAGCCTCATCAGTTTTATCAGGCTCTGCTGCTCTTAGCGGAGCAATATACATCAGAACGGTATATCCGGAGATAAACCCCACTACAAAAGTGAAATTATATGGAGGATTTTATGATACGCCATCAAGTCCTGCCAAAAAGTGGTGGAATGGAGCAAATTATCTTGGAGGATTAAGTTTTCTGCACACAAGAAGAATACATGATGGCAATACCGATTTGGTATTAGGTGGTGTTGTAATGACCGACAGGAGTTACCTTGGAGCACCGGTTCCGGGACCCTATGTTAATGATACCAGTAATATTAGCGATGCTGATATGGTTAATAAAAAAGCCCGAATAAATTTTGGATTACGACGCAGATCAAAAAAATACAAAGGACTTGATTTTGGAATAAATGCAAATCTGATGTATGCCAAAACAAGTAATGCATTAGCATGGCTTAATGATACAGCAGACTTTTACAGAGCTTATCCCGGTGCAGTTTTACTGTCGGACAAAATTACCTTTTATGTAGATCCGTATTTAAACTTTTATTCAGGATTAGGAGTTAAACACCAAATAAAAAACAGGATTTATTCTTCAGATAATCAGGCTAATAACGATCAGTCGAACAAAGTATTTATGATGTTTAATCAATATCAGTTTTCCAAAAGTTTTTCAAATTTAGGTGATCTGGATTTTATTGCCGGTGTTTCAAGTAATTATACACATTCAAATGCAAATATGTACGATGCTTCGGGATCACCAAAAAATAGTATTTGGAACGCATCCGTTTTTATGCAAATTGAAAAGAAATTTGGAAATGCATTAAACATTTCTGCAGGAGCCCGACTGGAGCATTTTCGTTTGAACGATAGTATAAGAGATACTAAACCAATTATGCGACTGGGTGCTAGTTTGAAGTTAGGACAAGAAACTTACTTTAGAACCTCCATAGGTCAGGGGTATAGGTTTCCCAGCATAACCGAGAGATATATTAGAACTTCGGTGGGAAGTTTTGGAGTATTTAATAATCCCGATTTATTACCAGAAACAAGTTGGAATGCCGAAGCTGGTATAAAGCAAGGTTTTAAGTTTAGAAAGTTTTACGGTTATTTGGATGTGGCCCTATTTTATCAGGAATATCAAAATACTGTTGAATATTTATTTGGTTTTTGGGATTCCACTTACACCTTTGCAATAGCAGGGTTTAAGTTTGTAAATACCGGAAAATCAAGAATTACAGGTATAGATGTATCCCTGAACGCACAGGCAAAAATTAATCCGAATTTTAATATTTATACCATTTTTGGATATACTTATGTTATGCCGGTAACCCTTGATCCGAATCTGGTTTTTACAAAGGATTATAATCCGGGAGGTAAATCCGATTTTAGTTATGTTTCTACAAGTGTAGATCCCTCCCGAAATATATTGAAATACAGATTCTTGCATACAATAAAAATGGATATTGAGTTCGAATTTCGAAGGCTTTCATTTGGTGCAAGTTTAAAATATTTCAGCAAAATTGAAAATCTGGATAAAGCCATATTTGATTTCGAAGATGCCACAATTGCCTCTGGAGGAACGCTTCAGCCTATATTGTATAGAAACTATTTTGAAAACAATAATAATGGTAATGCCATAGTAGATGCCAGAATTAGTTATAAAATGGGCAGATACCATCGTATTGCAATTATATCTGATAATATTTTTAACAAAATGTATTCTTTGCGTCCGTTGAAGGCCGAACCTATGCGTAGTTTTACTTTGCAATATAGTTTAAACATCTGATTATGAGACGTGTATGCGTATTTGTTTTCTTAATTATCTTAGGTGATAGTTTGTTTTCGCAAAACGATACTGTGCTTTCATCAGATTATAAGCGTAATATTCTCAAGTGGAATCCTACTCCTATGATTTGGTCGGGGAAGAATGTTAACCTGTCATATGAAAGAGTTTTAAAACCAAACCAGAGTTTTTCAATTAATGCCGGATATTTTGTTTTACCTTCTACCGGGATTTATGATAGTGTTAGATTCAAAGTTTCAAAAAATAATTGGGGATTTGCATTTAGTGCTGATTACAGATTTTATTTCAAAAAACGAAATACCCATAATGCTCCCGATGGTTTGTATTGGGCTCCATATACTTCAATACATCAAACTGGTTTTGAAAATATAATTGAATTAAAGGATGATAATATAGGACAGGGTAATATCGATCTAAATGCGAGGCTCTCTATTTATAGTGCGGGTATTCAACTTGGATATCAATTTGTTATAAAAGAGAGGTTTACAATCGATTTGGTGTTTATAGGGCCTTCATTTTCAGTTTATTCTGCAAAGTTAAAATTATCAGGCGATATGGATATAAACGAGGAAAATGAATATTATCAGATGGTTAAGGATATGCTGTTATCTAAATTCCCATTTCTTGAGGATCTTGTTTCCCATCAGCAATTTACTTCCTCGGGAGTATCTACCAGCATGGGATTTGGTTTTAGGTATGTCTTACAAATAGGTTATCGGTTTTAAAGAATTTACCCATTTATCTTCATGAAACATTAAGGATAAAGCCTTTCAAAATGTCAGTTAATTAGAAATTGCATGGATTTTGTTATACTTTATCCATCTTATAAATTAATTGGTTTTGTCAAACAAATTCCAATATCTTTGCGGCATTAAAAATTAGTTCTTTGAAATTTGGGGCTGACCGGTTTTGACAGCATTCGAAAGGGTTAGTAAGCATGTCGGGTCTTGTGATTAAGCCCGTAAAATCGTGTCACATATTTTTCAATTGGCGAAAACAATTTTGCTCTCGCAGCATAATCGAATAAAGTAGATTAGCTTTATCCACGCACTAGGTGCGGGACGAGACGGTTCGCAGGTGGAGATGTTTGATTCCGGCCTGATTACGAGTCGCACGTAATTTCAAACTAGTTGTATTGTTGTTCCGCTGATACGACGAAACTTTAGGAACTAAGGTGATAATTAGGGTGTTTGTTTCCTTTTACCATTCGAAAATTAATAACAAAATACACATGTAGAAAGCTGATCGGTTCAATGTTTGGACGAGGGTTCGAATCCCTCCAGCTCCACAATAAAAATTCATGCACAAAGTGCTTGTAAAAACTGCTTTAATTTGACTAAAATTTATTTAATAGAAAATTAAAGCAGTTTTTACAAACGAGCGGAGCGAGATGAATTTTTATTGTTCCCCCCCAAAACGGGATCAATGAAATTAATCCCTCCAGCTCCACAATTGCAGTGTGAGTTTTGAGTTATGAGTCTTGAGTTGCACGTACTCAAAACTCAAGACTAAGGACTCACACTTCTCTCGGTCTCGTAGTTCAATGGATAGAATTTCAGATTCCGGTTCTGAAGATATGGGTTCGAATCCCGTCGGGATCACAGATAAGCAAAAATACATGCTGTAGCATTTCCTTTTTTCTTTAATGGTTTTTCTACTCTGATTAAAGAATTAAAAGTATTTACTTTTTATTGTGCTTATTAATCAATTCGAGTAATAATTTACCATTTATCGGTTTTGATATATAATCATTACAACCTGCAGCCATTGAGTTTTCTTTATCTCCTTCCAGTGCATAGGCAGTTTGTGCAATAATTAAAACATCTTTATTGAATTTCCTAATTTCTTCGCTAGCTTCATAGCCATCCATAATCGGCATTTTAAGATCCATTAAAATCAAGTCAATATCACTATTTTTCTTCATTATA
>JBFFLX010000140.1:0-9293 GCA_041554435.1 Bacteroidales bacterium | reverse complement strand
TTTCATCCTATGTTATTTGGATGAAAGAGTTAATCTGAAACCAACCGAAGAATATAGTCAGAATGAGATTTTGTTTTATCTGAATGCTATGAATAATGGGGCTGTTTTCACAAAAAATGAAATAGATGGATTTATCAAACAGATGAAAATTCAACCAGAGAAATCACACTTCCTTCCTTGTTCAAATAAAACGATAATAAAAAGGCTGCTTACCGAAGTTTCCAAAGAAATGAAACTAAGCGGTGATGAAGATAAGTCGATTATGTTGCTTAATTTGGTTGGGGCGGTACATTAGGAAATAAAAACATATAAAAAATCCCCAAATACAATTTTGTGTCTGGGGATTTTTTTTGTTACAAAAATATATATTATTTATCTGTTTTTCAAGAAGTTGTTAATGTTGTCCTCAATTCTTTTAATAACAGTTTCACTAGCTACTTTTACAAATTTCTCACCTGTAACTTTTTCGTAGAGTTCAATATATCTGTCAGAAACACTTTGAACAAACTCATCAGACATTTCAGGTATTTCCTGTCCTTCTTTTCCCTGGAATCCATTCTCCATGAGCCATTCTCTTACAAACTCTTTGGAAAGTTGTTTTTGTTGCTCTCCTTTGGCAAAAAGTTCATCATACTTATCAGCATAGAAGTAACGTGATGAATCAGGAGTATGTATTTCGTCGATCAGATAAATCTGTTCACCTATTTTTCCAAATTCGTATTTAGTATCAACTAAAATCAATCCTTTTTCAGCTGCTATTTCGGTTCCTCTTTGGAAGAGTTTTTTGGTAAAATCCTCAAGTTTTTCGTAATCTTCTTTTGAAACCAAACCTTGCTTCAGTATCTCTTCTTTGGAGATATCTTCATCGTGGCCTTCAGTTGCTTTAGTAGTTGGTGTTACTATTGGTTCCGGAAAACGTTGATGTTCTTTCAGTCCATCAGGAACCGGAACACCACAAATTTCTCTTGCTCCTGATTTATAGGTTCTCCAGGAACTACCTGTTAAATAGCCTCTTATAATCATTTCTACCGGAAACGGATTACAATATTTTCCAACTGTAACCATAGGATCGGGGCTAGCCATTTTCCAGTTGGGAACTATATCGCTGGTAGCATCCAGGAATTTTTCTGCTATCTGGTTTAAAACCTGTCCTTTAAAAGGAATGGCTCTTGGTAAAACCACATCGAAAGCCGAAATACGGTCGCTGGCCACCATTACTAATAGTTCATCATTAATATTATAAACATCTCTAACTTTTCCGTGATAAACATCCTTCTGACCCGGAAATTCAAAATCAGTTCTTTTTATTGCTTCGTTCATGAGTATATATTTATTAATTTATTTCTGTTAGTTATCTTCTTTTTCGTAAGCATTAATAATATTGGTTACAAGTTTATGACGCACCACATCTCTTCCATCCAAATGAATAAATTCTATGCCTTTTATTTTCTTTAAGATCCTTTCAGCCTGAACCACCCCTGATTTTTTATGTTTTGGTAAATCTATCTGAGTGATGTCGCCGGTAACAAAGAACTTTGAATTTTTCCCCATACGGGTGAGAAACATTTTTAGTTGACTTTCGGATGCATTTTGTGCTTCATCGAGTATGGCGTAGGCATTGCTTAATGTTCTTCCCCGCATAAAAGCCAAAGGTGCAATTTCAATGGTTTCATCTTCCAGATAAGAAAGGAACTTTTGTGTTGGAAGCATATCTCGTAAAGCATCATAAAGAGGTTGCATATAAGGATCTAGTTTTTCCTTCATGTCTCCCGGCAGGAATCCCAGACTTTCGCCTGCTTCTATGGCTGGTCGTGTTAAAATTATTTTGCGTATCTCTTTGTTTTTCAAGGCTCTAACAGCAAGAGCTACAGCAGTATAAGTTTTTCCAGTTCCGGCAGGTCCTATGGCGAAAATCAAATCGTTTTTTTCGCTTTTTTCAACCATGGCCTTTTGGTTGGGTGTTAAGGCTTTAATAATTCTTCCATGACGTCCGTACACTAGCACATCATCTTTTACTTTCGATTTGTCAATATTATTATTATTACCTTCTTCTCCCATAATTGCTTTTATGGTTTCTTCGCTTATCTTGCCAAATTTATCATATTGAAGCATTAATAAGTCGAAACGCTTTTCGAAAGTCGCCATTTCTTCTCTGTCGCCAATGAGTTTTATTAAATCACCACGAGCAATTATTTTTAACTTTGGAAACATATCCTTAATAATGTTTAAGTATTTATCGGCTATGCCATAAATCTCTGCAGGATTTTCCACATCTATCTGAAGAACGGTTTCACTCATAGACTATTTTTATTTTATTGGCAAAATTATTAAAAATTAAGGCATGCCATGACTTAATTTTATAATTTTGATGTTTGACAATGATTTGTGAAATAGAAATAAGCATTTTGGGAAAATTATAATGGGAATAATAACAATAACCAGCGATTGGGGATATACCGACTTTTATCAGGCAAGTGTTAAAGGTATGATATACAAATATCTACCTGATGCTACTATTGTTGATATAAGTCATAGTATTACTCCATTCGACATTGTTGAAGCCTCATTTATCATTAAAAATACCTATAAAAGTTTCCCTGATGGCAGCGTTCATATCATTGGAATTGATACTGAAGAGTCGCTTTCGAATGCTCACACCGCAGTTTTATACGAAAATCAGTTTTTTGTTGGCAATGATAATGGCATATTTTCATTGATTTTTGATAAGGAACCTGAAAAAATGGTTGAACTGGATATTTTGCACGACTCTTCTGTAAACACATTTTCCAGCCGCGACAGATTTGTTAAAGCTGCCACACATTTAGCACAAGGAAAACCAATTGAAGAATTGGGAGATATTAAAACATCATTGAAAACGAAATATCCTTTTGAACCTTCATCCGACAAAAATGGAATAAAAGGAGTTGTGACCTATATTGATAATTTTGAGAATCTATTTACTAACATTAGTTTCGATTTTTTCAATAAAATATTTATGGGAAAGAAATTTGTTATCAAATTTAACTCATATACTACCGATAAAATTTCGAATTCTTATTCAGATGTACGACAGGGTGAAATAGTGGCTCTGTTTGCAAGTAATGGGATGCTTGAAATTGCAATTAATGAAGGAAATGCAGCTTCATTATTGGGCATGAAGAGACGAAGTCATGTTTTTGTTGACTTTGTTGAAAAATAGTTCAGAGCATATCTAAAAAGAAGATAAATTAACCAACTCACCAGAATTCCCAGCAATGCACCTACTATAACGTCAGAAGGATAGTGCTTTCCAAGGTAAACCCTTGAATACATGATTGATAAGCCCCATAAGGGCATAAGCCATTTCAGCCACTTTTGTTTGTCGCCAATTAGAAATATGCTCATAAATGCTATTGTAAAACTGTTTGATGCATGTGAAGAGACAAAACTAAACTTACCTCCACAACCTACAATATTATTAATTAGTCCTGCAAGTTCAGGTTCGTAGCATGGTCTTAATCGTTCGAAAACATTTTTAAATAAATGTACTGAAATTAAATCACTTAGGCCAACTGCCAATATAAAAAACGGGATTGCTATCCAGGCTTTTGATTTGTATTTTATTATAACAAAATAAAGTAACAGTATATATAATGGAATCCATAAACCAATAGAACTAATCCAAATCATTATCACATCTAAAAAGTGGTTGTTGGCACCATTTATCAGAAGTAATAAATTTTGATCAATTTGTTTAATCAACTCCAGCATTTATATAGTTTTATTTTTTTTCTTCAAGAAGTTTTTTTCTTATTTCGGTGTATTCATTATTATAGGGGTCGCGTTTAATTAGGTCGCCACCGTATTTAAGTGCTTTTTTCTTTTGACCTTTATGCAGTGCTTTGTCCAGTTTTTCCTTATAATAGCTATCCGCTTTGCATTGGTATCCAGTCAATTCTTCTTTTAAAACTATCATTGCATCTGTAGTGTTTGTTTCAGTGTCATTTATTATAAACTGAATTGGAATCTCAAACTTTGTATATTTATCATCCTCACATTTATTCCAGTTTCCTATAGTTGCATTCATGAATTCCTGAATTTCGGCTTCAATACCCCAGCGTAGAGGATTTGTAATTCTTAGGTTTTTTAATTTGCCTTCGCAATCAACTTCAAAACGAATTATTTCAATTCCAACAACGCAATTCTTTTTAGCAAATTCAGGATATTCGACTGTTTTCCAGAACAAACTCTCAAAAGAATAGTAACCACCTTTATACCTATAATCCAAAAGTTGTTTTAGATTTTTTTTCCGGCTTTCAGCGGCAGTGCTATTAGTTTGCGACATCAACAAACTGCTGATAAAAAATAAACTAAAAAATAGTATTATTATTCTCTTAATCATAAGTGATTTTTAATTGTAAAAATATAAAAATGATTGTAATTACTAACGATTTATTATGCTTTGGCAGAAAGAACTTCTTTTATTTCCAAAAGCATTTTTTTTGTTCTGTGTAAAGTGTTCAAAACATCAACTCTCTCAAAATTATTTTCCTTTTCTTTTCTTTCTATGAAATGCCTGGCTCCCTGTATTGTCATACCTTTTGCCTTCACCAATTCATGAATAATCCTGAAATTATCAATATCTCTTCTTGTAAAAAGGCGAGTTCCTTTATTACTTTTTTTTGGTTTGATAATTTTAAACTCACTTTCCCAATATCTTATCAATGAAGTGTTTACATTAAACATTTCAGCAACTTCGCCAATTTTATAGTATACTTTGTTTGTTGCCATTTTAATAAAATTAATCGAGTGACTGAGATGGTAGTTTTGATAAATCCAGAAGTAATTCATATTCTTCAGGACTCAAATCATTATAAAAATAATAAATTGGATTTACAGTTCTGTTATTTTTTCTTACTTCGTAATGCAGGTGCGGGGCTGTGGATTTTCCAGTATTTCCCACAGTACCAATAACCTGACCTCTTTTAACTTTCTCTCCTCTTTTAACGAGTATAGTTTTTGTATGAGCATAAAAAGTATGATAACCATAGCCGTGATCTATCTCTATGGTATTTCCATAACCACGTTTCGATTTTTTTGTCTTTTTTACAATCCCATCTCCTGTTGCTACTATTGGTGTTCCCTGGGGTGCTGAGAAGTCGAGGCCTGCATGAAACTTGTTTACTTTATAAATTGGGTCGATGCGATAACCAAAATATGATGCTATTCTTTTTAACTCGGTATTGTTTACGGGTTGTATAGCAGGTAAACTTGCCAGCATTTTTTCTTTGTTCTTTGCCAGTTTGTATACCTCATCAAATGATTTTGACTGTACATAAATCTGGCTCGCTATTTTATCAAGTTTTTTTGCAGTAGTCTCTAAAACCTGAGTATTATCATATCCTTCCAATGCTGAGTATCTGTCGGCACCACCATATCCGGCCTGCCTTATCTCCTTAGGTATAGGTTCTGCCTCAAAAATAATCCTGTAAATATTATCGTCCTTGTCGGCAAGTTCGTCTAGGACTACTTGCATTTTGCCAAGACGATCATTCATAATTTCATTTTGAAGTTGATATTGAGAGAGTTCTCTTTTCATTATTCTCTCTCTTGGGGATTCAAAAAACATAAACGAAACGAAAAAGATCACAATAGCCAATGCTAAAGTAGTAATCAAGAATAAAAAGGTACTAAATATTTTCTGACCTTTGCTACGCTTAAGTTGTTCGTAAGCAAGAGTTTTTGTATTAAAGACATATTTAGTTTTTGCCATAAGATTTATGTTCAACGGCTGCAAAATTAATTAATTCGAGTAAATTTGCAGCTTTAAATTTACTTAATTATAAACACATAACTGTTAACTGACTGAAAATGACATCATCAGATATAAGAAAAGCGTTCCTGGATTATTTTAAATCGAAGAATCATAGCATAGTTGCTTCGGCACCCATGGTTGTAAAGGGCGATCCCAGCTTGATGTTTACCAATGCCGGGATGAACCAGTTTAAGGATTTATTCCTTGGAAATGCACCCATTAAAAGCCCCAGGGTTGCTGATACTCAGAAGTGCTTAAGGGTTTCAGGAAAGCATAATGACCTGGAAGAAGTTGGACATGATACCTATCATCATACCATGTTTGAAATGCTTGGTAACTGGTCTTTTGGCGATCCGGCACGTCCTTCAGGCGGATATTTCAAAAAGGAGGCAATTGAATGGGCATGGGAGTTCTTAACCGATGTATTAAAAATAGATAAAAAAAGTTTATTCGTTACTGTTTTTGAAGGTGATGAAGAAGATAATCTGGATGTGGATGAAGAATCATTGATGCACTGGAAGAAAATTGTACCCGAAGATCAGATATTATTTGGTTCTAAAAAAGACAATTTCTGGGAAATGGGAGATACCGGACCTTGTGGTCCCTGTTCAGAAATTCATGTGGATATAAGAACAGAAGAAGAAAAAAAGAAAATTAGCGGTAGAGAACTGGTAAACCAGGATCATCCATTAGTTATTGAAGTGTGGAATCTTGTGTTCATAGAGTTTAATAGACTGGCAAACGGGAAACTCGAAAATTTAAAAGCAAAACATGTGGATACCGGTATGGGATTCGAACGTTTATGTATGGTAATGCAAGGCGTACAGTCGAATTACGATACCGATGTTTTTACTCCTCTTTTGAATAAAATAGCTCAATTATCTGATTTGAAATATGGTGAAAATGAGGAAAAAGATATTGCAATGAGAGTAATAGCCGACCATTTAAGGGCGGTTACTTTTGCAATTGCCGACGGACAACTTCCTTCAAATACAGGAGCAGGTTATGTTATCAGAAGAATCCTTAGAAGGGCTGTTAGGTATGCTTATACTTTTTTGAACTTTAATGAGCCATTCATGACGAAATTGCTGCCCATTTTAAATGATATGATGGGTGATGTTTTCCCTGAACTTCTAAAACAGTCAGAACTTATTGAAAAAGTTATACATGAAGAGGAAACTTCATTTCTTCGTACCCTGGAGCAAGGTATAAAGCGTTTTGAGAATTATATTAAAACTGCAGCCACAAAAACTATTGATGGTGATTTTGCTTTTGAACTCTTTGATACATTTGGCTTCCCCATTGATCTTACTCGATTAATGGCCAGGGAAAAAGCTTATGATGTTGATATGGACGGATTTAATAAAGGACTGGAAGCACAAAAACAAAGATCCCGCTCAGATGCTAATTTTGATGCAGGCGATTGGGTTGAACTTAATGATTCACAAGCAGAAACAGAGTTTGTGGGTTATACGCAACTGGAGTGTCAGGTGAAAATCAGGAAGTATCGCACCATAGTAAGTAAAAAGAAGAAAACTTATGAGATAGTACTGGATAAAACGCCCTTTTATGCTGAATCGGGTGGACAAGTAGGGGATAGCGGAAAATTAATTTCCGATACTGAAAGCATTGATATTTTCGATACTAAAAAGGAAAATAACCTATGGGTTCACTTGGCTAATAAACTTCCTGAAAATCCACAGGCTGAATTTACTGCAAAGGTCAATATTGAAAAGCGAGAAGCTACTGCCATAAATCACACTGCTACACACCTGCTGCATGCTGCTTTGAAAAAGGTATTGGGAGATCATGTGGAACAAAAAGGTTCTTTGGTTGATTCGCAAAGATTGAGGTTCGACTTTTCACATTTCTCAAAAATGACTGATGAAGAAATCAAATCAGTTGAAGATATTGTAAACAGAAAAATAAGGCAGAATATAAACTCAGAAATAAAATCAGATATTCCTATGGCAAAAGCCATTGAATCAGGAGCAACTGCCCTTTTTGGAGAAAAATATGGCGACTTTGTAAGAGTTGTAACTTTTGATCCTGATTATTCAATAGAACTTTGTGGCGGAACTCATATTAATGCTACCGGAGAGATTGGCTTGATGAAAATAACCGCTGAAGGTGGTATTGCCGCGGGTATTAGAAGGATAGAAGCTGTTACTGCCGAAAAGGCTGTAAACCTCATTCATGAAAAATTTGAAACTCTTGAAGAGATAAAAACTTTGGTGAAAAATCCAGTTGATATTGCAGGAGCTGTTTCAAACTTATTGGAACAAAATAATAATATGCGTAAAGAGCTAGAGAAACTTCAAAATGAAAGGTCTCAGAATTTAAGTAAAAGTCTTTTGGATAAAGCCGAAGACATTAATGGTATTAAATTTATCTCTGCGCAAGTTGATGTAGATGCTAATCAGTTGAAAGATATTGCTCATAAACTTAGAGTTTCTGCTGATAATCTTGTTATTGTATTGGCTACAGATACAGGTGATAAAGTAAATTTGGTTGTAGGTCTGTCAGATGCAATAGTAAAAAATTCGGAACTCAATGCATCTAATATAATCAGAAATATTTCTTCCTTCATTAAAGGAGGGGGAGGAGGGCAGCCTCATCTGGCGATGGCCGGAGGTAAGGATGCTTCTGGTATAGACGCTGCATTTTCTGCTGCAAGAAAATTATTGTAAGTTTGGTGTATTGCAGATTTACTAATATTATTTAGTGTTAATTACTGTAAAGGCTTAGTAGTCAGAATTATATATCCGTCAGGACTTGTTGATAAAAAAGTAATTTTTTTTAAGATATGGCCTGATATGGCTGATTATCTTTTATAAATTTACACTATGCATCATTGTAAACAGATATTTATGAATAAAATTGATCCTTCAACTATAAAGATATGGCTGTTTTTTGCTTTGTTTACTATTTCTAGCATATATGTGTATGCACAGGAAGATTATGTCCATCTGGAAGATGAAATTGACTTCTCAACTGTTAGTCCTACTCTAAGTAAAATGGATAGAGTAAAAGGATGGGCACTTCAGGATAATGGAGCATGGATGTCGGAAATGAACAGAATTCCACTTTCTTTTGAGAATAAAACCAAACCAAGAACACCCAAAGAAAAATTAGGACAGGACAATATTATTTCTTTGGAGTTGCGACGAGTAATGGTAGGCCGAGAGCAATATATGGCCTTTATACATATTTATGAAGATGGCCTTTATGAATTTCCAATATTACAAGAAGACTGGACGCAATTCAAATCTTTTGAATTTTATGTCTTTAAAGCCACAAAACTTGCTGATATACTGCCTGAAGATTTTGAGTTCAATCAACAATGGGGTGTAAATCTCGATGCATTTGCCCGAGGTACGGTAAGGAATTTTGACGAGGATGATGAAGGAATTATTGAAGATGAGATTAAAAAGGCTGTAATTGCAGTTGAAAAAGGTGAGGTTGTAAATAACTGGAATCTTGTTTTTGGAGTTCACCC
>JBFFLX010000139.1:0-9325 GCA_041554435.1 Bacteroidales bacterium | reverse complement strand
GTCTCAACCAAGAACTATTAATAATGTAGTTTGTTGGGATGGGATAGAAGTAGACATAACAAAACAAAAACTTATTGAAGACGAATTAATTCGAGCCAGAGATAAAGCCGAAAAAAATGAAATTCAGTTAAATGCAATACTGGAAAAATCTCCCACAGGATTTGCGATAAATAAAATTAGCACCGGAGAAGTAACATATGTAAATAAAGCCTTCGCCGATGCATATCATATTCCTATTGAACTATGCACAAATGTTTCAACATTTTTTGAGTATGTTTATGGTGATCAGATGGAAATGGCTAATAAAATATTAGATGATATAAATTCAAATGATCCTGAACGAATGAAATGGGAGGTCGTTCCAATTACAGAGAAGAAAACAAAAGAAATATTTTATGTAACAGCCTCTAACATGATGCTAAGAAAACTCGACCTTATGATTTCAACAGTTACAGATATTACATCACAGGTAAGAAATGAAGGCGAACTCAAAAAGGCAAAAGAAAAAGCAGAAGAAAGTGGAGAAAAATTCAGAAAGTTATCGGCAAATGTCCCTGATTTAATCTTTCAATTTACAAGAAGACCTGATGGAAGTTATTATGTTCCGATTGCTTCAGATGGTATTAAAAATGTTTTTGGATGCTCTCCTGAAGATGTATTAGATAGTTTCGAACCCATTGCCAAAGTTATCCATCCTGAAGATGCTGACAGAGTTATTAGTGATATTGAATACTCAGCAACTCACCTGGCATATTTTACCAGTGAATTCAGGGTTCAAATACCAGGAAGAGAAATACAATGGATTTATTCCAGGTCAACGCCTGAAAAATTGGATGATGGTAGTATTACATGGTATGGGTTTAACGTAAATATCACCCAACGTAAGAAGATTGAAGACGAACTTATAAAGGCCAAAGAAAAAGCCGAAGAAAGTGATCGTCTTAAATCAGCCTTTCTGGCCAATATGAGCCATGAAATTCGCACTCCTATGAATGGTATATTAGGCTTTACAAATCTTTTACTACAACCTGATCTCAGCGGCGAAGAACAGGAAAAATATATTGATATCATTAAAAAAAGTGGTGACCGAATGTTAACCACTGTAAACGATATTATTGATATTTCAAGAATTGAAGCGGGCTTGGAAGAACTGAATGCTTCGGAGATTAATATAAATGAACAAATGAATTATTTATATTCATTTTTTAAGCCTGAAGCAGAAAAAAAAGGAATCAAACTTGTATACAAAAATGAATTAGCTGAAAAGGAACATGGAATTGTAACAGACCCTGATAAATTCAATTCTATCCTTACTAACCTGATAAAAAATGCTATTAAATATACAGAAAAAGGAGTTGTTGAGTTTGGTTATGCTTTGATAAATAAGGACCAAACACAAGAATTGAAATTTTATATAAAAGATACCGGTATTGGAATTCCCAAAAACAGGCAAAAGGCAATTTTCGACCGTTTTGTTCAGGCTGATATTGAAGATATACAGGCAAAACAAGGCTCAGGATTAGGATTAGCCATTTCCAAAGCTTATGCCGAAATGATGGGTGGGAATATATGGGTAGATAGTAAAGAAGGCAAAGGTTCAACATTTTATTTTTCTATTAAACAAATGCCTGTTTCTAAGGCAAAACCTTCTATTATTGATAATCAGATAAAAGAAGAAGAAAACCTAAGAGAAAAACTTAATATATTAGTTGTTGAAGATGATGAAACATCACAGCAATTCATTTCTCTTGTGCTTGAAAAACTTGCTAATAAAATAATAATGGTGCAATCAGGATTGGAAGCAGTTGAAATATCCAAAAAAGATACCGAAATACATCTTATTTTAATGGATATCCAATTACCCGGCATGAATGGATATGAAGCAACCAAAGAAATTCGTAAATTCAATAAAGAAGTTATAATAATTGCTCAAACAGCCTATGCCCTGGCAGGCGACAAAGAAAAGGCAATTGAAGCAGGTTGTAACGATTATATTACCAAGCCCATTAATCAAGAGGAATTGGTTTATTTAATAAAAAAGTATTGGGAAAAATAGGAATCTATTTCCTTGAAACAAAACATGAATTGTTAATATGAAGAATCCGTTTAATCTAAAATAAATCTGTTTTATATTTTCTTCCACCCTGTTTTCCTGTCCCTGTTTTTTTGGATGCTGTTAATTTACTTCACTCCAAATTATTTTAATAAACATACTGCAGAGGTTGCTGAAACTAAACCGCTTAGAGAAACTGCCAAAAGATACTATCATGATTTGGATGGAGATGGTTTAACTGAGCATATGAATGTAATTTTCAATGATGGAGAGTATTTTCCTGCAATTGTATTTTATGATAGCAAAAACAGAGTAATAAATCAATGGAATTTACGAGGCAATTGGCTTCCCGAGCAAAAATTATTTTCTGGCGATTATAATGATAATGGGGAGGGTGCTGGTACTGAGGTTATAATTAAGGTTTAAATTTCTAAATTTGTTTTAATATTAAACAATTGCTATATTTGCTAACATGAGAACTAATTCAATTCTTATGAAGACAAATAAACAACTATTCTAAACTTTTTGTATGAGAAATAGCCTATCCATAAATAATATTTTTAGAGAATTCAATAAATACGCACCACGATTACAAAACATTAATAGTTTTAAAGAATTAGCCGCTATTTGTTCTGATATACTGGATGATTTCTTCGACCCTAAATATACCGCAATATATCTTGTTGACGCTATAGAGGAAAGGCTGAATCTTTATGCGGCTAAAGGATTTAGTGAGGAAGAGAGACTTGAGGCTGAGAAAACGGCTATGGAAAGGCATCCAGGCAAAGTTTTAAAGAGCGGAGAAACACTTTATATACCTGATACTGATTTAGATTTAAGTAAGTGCACTGTAGATAGTAAAAGAAGTTTTGTAATTAAATCCAGATTATTCACACCAGTAGTAAGCAATGGAAAAGTTGTAGGAACATTTGGCATTGTTAGCGAAAAAAAAAATGCATTTAATGAACACGATATTGAAGTGCTCTCATTTATTACAAATATGGCAGGTATTTTTTATGCCAGTATTAAGGGTGTTAACAAGCTTCGTGAAGCAAGTAAAAGTATAGAGTTTCTTTCCAAGTTCCCAACAGAAAACCCCAACCCAATTTTACGAATTTCATTGGATTATGTACTTAATTACGCCAATAAAGCCAGTACTGATTTATTGACACAACTGGGCCTTAAGGAAGGTAAAGAGATTCATGGAGAACTAAGGTCTTTAGTTAGCATGGCCATAAAAACCAAAAAGATACACCAACATGAACTTAGTTTAAATAATAGCTTTTACCTCCTCATAATAACTCCTGTTAAAGATGCTAAATATGTAAATATTTACGGAACAAATATTTCCGAGAGGAAGCATATCGAAAATGAATTAAAAAAGGCCTCATTAATTGCTGAAAAAACTGATAATGCTGTTGTTATTACCGATGAAAAAGGAATAACAGAATGGGTTAATGATGGTTTTACAAAAATGAGTGGCTACTCCAGGGAGGAAATTATTGGGTTTCAACCCGGAGAAATATTACAAGGCCCCGATACTGATTTGTCAACAGTTAAACAAATAGAAAAAGCCCTCGAAAAGAAGAAATCAATAGAACAAGAAATATTAAACTATACTAAAGATGGAAAGCCCTACTGGATAAAAATGCAAATTCAGCCAATTTTTGACAATGATGGCAAACTTACAAACTTCATTTCCATACAAAGTGATATTACTGAAAAAAAATTGCTTGAAGATTCGAGAAAAGCATCTGAAGACATAATTAGGTCGATTCTAAAAAACTCTCTGGATGGTGTAATAGTAGTGGATTCAGAGGGGAAGATAGTAGATTGGAATAATCAGGCAGAATTAATATTTGGTTATACTCGTGAGGAAGCTATTGATAACAAACTCAATAAACTCATAATTCCTGAAGAATATCAGCAGGCTCATAAAGATGGAATGCGCAGGTATGTAAAAACAGGAAAAGGTAATGTGATAAATAAGCGCATTGAAATTACAGCCAAGCATAAAAGTGGGAAGATTTTTTCAATAGAATTGGCCATATCACCAATTAAGTTAGCTAACCAAATTCACTTTAGTGCTTTTGTAAGAGATATCACAGAAAGAAAAAAACATGAAGAGGAATTAGCCAAAGCCAAAGCAATGGCCGAAAATGCTAATCTGGCAAAAAGCCAGTTCCTTGCAAATATGAGTCATGAAATAAGAACACCCATGAATGCCGTTCATGGAATTTCTAAATTATTAGAGGATACCAATCTCGATAATCATCAGTTTTCGCTTGTAGATAAATTAAATACATCTGCAACAAATCTATTGACCATAATCAACGATGTACTTGATTTTTCAAAAATAGAATCCGGTATACTTACCCTTGAGAAAATTAGCTTTAATTTTCAAGAACTAATTGCCAAAATTGTAACAGCTTATGAATTCAGAGCTGAAGAAAAATCAAGTAAGTTAAAATATTCAATCAACGAAAATATTCCTGTACTTCTAAAAGGAGACCAAGTCAGGCTGCGACAAATAATAATAAATCTGGTTTCCAATTCAATTAAATTTACAGAAGATGGCTGCATTGATATTATTTGCAGCCATAAAGGATTTAAAAATGGTGTGCATAGCATTGAAATTAGTGTTGCCGATACAGGTATCGGCATAGATGAAAAAAGCCAGAAAAACATTTTTAAAAGCTTCCAGCAAGAAGATGACTCTGTTACCAGAAAATATGGTGGCACTGGCCTGGGATTATCAATTAGCAAACAACTGGTTGAATTAATGGGCGGCAATATTTCTGTTAAGAGTAAAAAAGGAGAAGGTTCTACTTTTTCCTTTACCATTGATTTGGAGGAAGGAAAGAAAGAAGAGTTAGAAAATGATAATCAATTAGTAATTGATCGCAATACTCTAAAAGGAAAAAGGATACTTTATGCTGAAGATAACGAATTCAACAAATTTATAGGAGAGTCTATTTTAACAAAGTGGAATATAATTGTCGATCTGGCCGATGATGGTGAACAGGCTATCGAACTTATGAAAAACAATCCCTACGATTTAATATTAATGGATCTTCAAATGCCAAATATTAGCGGATATGAGGCTAGCAAATATATAAGAACACATATAAGTAAAGACATACCAATTATTGCACTTACAGCAGATGTTGTTAAAGGGACTATCGATAAGTGTAAAAAAGTTGGAATTAATGACTATGTTTCAAAGCCCTTTGAACATCAGGTTTTGTATAGCAAGTTAATACACTATTTGGGAGTAACCGCCGCAGAAAACAAAACTTATAAAGACAACAAACAAAGCGTTGAGGAAAAAGTCAATGTAAAAGAAACGCTTTTTAATTTAGAGAATCTTAGAGAATCCATGGGAAACGACGAAAGTCAAATCAACATGATTATTGAAGTGTTTATTGATGTAACACCGGAATATCTAAGCGAATTAAACAATAATTATTTCAATGGAAATCTTGTAGAAACGGCTAAAAGTGCTCATAAAATCAAATCATCATTGCAAATGATAGCCACAGAACCTCTTAATAAAACCATAGGTTTAATAGAGAAATATGCCCTTCAAAACAAAAGTTCAGATAAATTATCTCAGCTTATTGAGGAATTCAATTCCGATATTGAACTATTAATTGAGCAATTAAAGAATATTGATTAGGATTAAATTCCAATCATTCTTTCGGTAAATCCTTGTACTCATTATAGCAATAAGCAAAATCAGCAGTTCTGTTATCTGTATTATAATTAGAGGAGTTAATTGAGATTTCCTTTGTTTCCGACTTTACATTATCATTGCTTTCATCATCCATAAAATATTCTATACCAACCGGAGTTTGATCGGCCTGCGATTTGTTTAAATCCAAAGCAATACTTGGTGCTATTACCAGGGCCACTATCGACATAAGTTTTAATAAAATATTTAATGAAGGTCCTGAAGTATCTTTAAAAGGATCACCAACTGTATCACCAACAACGGTGGCTTTATGCGAATCGCCACCTTTGCTGTGATGAACCTCTTCGTGAGTTACTCCTTCTTCAACCATCTTTTTAGCATTATCCCAGGCACCACCGGCATTCGATTGGTAAATAGCAAGCAGTACTCCGGAGGCAGTTACTCCCGCCAACAATCCGCCAAGCATTTCTGCTCCACCATAAAACCCAACAAAGGCCGGGGCTATAATAGCAAGTAATCCCGGTAAAACCATCTCTTTTAATGAAGCTTTGGTTGAAATTTCTACACATTTTTCATATTCGGCAGCACCGTCGGCAGCATCAAATACTGCCCGATCTTCTTTTGAAATATTTGATAAATCTGAATCATATTTACGCATTATTCCTAATGCTGCCTTCAGTTCAGGAATGTCGTTAAACTGACGTCTTACTTCATTAATCATCGACCTTGCCGCTCTACCAACAGCACCCATTGCCATCGATGAAAATAAATACGGCAACATACCGCCTACCAATAAGCCAGCCATAATATGAGGCTTTGAAATGTCGATAGTTACAACATTTGCCTGTTGCATAAATGCAGAAAATAGTGCCAAAGCAGTTAATGTTGCCGAGGCTATTGCAAATCCTTTTCCTATGGCGGCAGTAGTATTTCCAACGGCATCCAGTTTGTCGGTTCTTTGCCTTACCTCTTTGGGTAATTCAGTCATTTCGGCTATGCCACCAGCATTATCAGCAATAGGGCCATAAGCATCAACAGCAAGTTGAATACCTGTATTTGCAAGCATGGCAACTGCGGCAATTGCTATTCCGTATAAGCCGGCAAAATAATATGAAAGTATTATGGCAGCAGCCAGACCAATTACAGGAACTGCAGTGGAACGCATCCCCAAACCTAATCCGGCAATAATATTGGTAGCAGCACCTGTATGCGATTGTTCAACCAAGCGCCTTACCGGACCTTTTCCGGTTGCAGTATAATATTCGGTAATTTTACCTATAGCTATACCAATTCCCAATCCCACCAAAGTGGCATAATAAACTTTTAAAGAAGTAAAATGTAAAATTTCTCCGCGATTATTTACATAATCCCAACTATCAGGTAAAAAGGCCTTTATCAGGAAGTAAGAGCCTACCAGCATTATCAATGCAGAAACTAATTCACCTGTATCCAGGGCTTTCTGAGGGTTGCCATTTTCCTTAACTCTTACGAAGAAAGTCCCGAATATGGATGTTAAAATACCAAGGCCAGCTATGGTTAAGGGTAACAAAACCGGACCTAATGCAAATGAAGATTCGAAAGGAGGTAAACTTACATAAGCCGCTCCCAAAACCATGGCAGCAATTATTGACCCCACAAATGATTCAAATAAATCGGCTCCCATGCCTGCAACATCTCCTACGTTATCGCCAACATTATCGGCAATAGTGGCAGGATTTAATGGGTGATCTTCAGGAATGCCAGCCTCTACCTTTCCCACAAGGTCGGCACCTACATCGGCAGCTTTTGTATAAATACCTCCGCCAACTCTGGCAAATAATGCAATAGATGAGGCTCCTAAACTAAATGCCGAAATAACATTAAGTACAGTTTCGAGCCCCCACTCTACTCCAAAAACACCATTGAAAACTATAAATAAAACGCTGATTCCTAATACTCCCAGCGATACAACTCCAAGTCCCATTACAGAGCCTCCGTTAAAGGCTACTTCCAGTGCTTTGTTTAATGATGATTTTGCAGCATGGGTGGTTCTTACATTGGCCTTAGTGGCAATTCTCATACCAATAAAACCTGCTAATCCTGATAATAAAGCCCCTGAAATAAAAGAAATTACAACATACCCATTGGAGCTGGCTTCATTGGTACTCTTTAGAAATAAAAGTACTGCAACCGCAGCTACAAAAATTCCCAGAATTTTATACTCTGCTTTTAAAAATGCCATGGCACCATCGCTGATATGTTTGGCAATTTTTGCCATCTTAGCATTTCCAACCTCCTGCTTACTTACCCAGGACGACTTCCAAATGATGAAAATAAAACCAATTACTGCTATAACTGGTAATGCATAAATAATTTGTTCCATAGAAATTGATCTATTGTTTTATAATTAATACTTTTGCATATCAGTATTTAGGTATTGCTTTACCTGTTTAGAGTTTAAAACCTTACATATCTGATACATCAGTGAATTATTTCTTAATAATATTTAATGATTTGGTTTAAAGGGCGCAAAAATAAAACAATAACTTAATTTAGCAAATTATTATCTTATCGCAAAGGTTTTAAATATAATACTACAGAAAAACTAAGGTGTTTACTATGAAGGACAAGAAAAAAAACCATACAAAAAGCATCTGTAAAATTAAGAAGAGTGATATTGAGAAAAATATTGATGAAATCATTCAACTTGTTTCTCATCCAAAACACATTTGCACCAAATGTGGAAGAGTAGCAAATGAAAAAGCATATTTATGTCACAGTCATAAAATAAATTCATTGTAATCATCTTATTCAAATAATTTCATATTTATTAAGGTTTTTACTGATTAAACAATTCCATTTCTGAGCTTACTAACTAAACAAATGCATCATTTAATTCATAATTAAATCGTTTGCATAAAAAAAAGACCTATTAATTACCTTAATAGTATTGATATTCTTACTTTTGGCTTCTTAAAATTTGTAAAAATGAATAGACTTTTAATATCCACAGGTGGAGGAGATTGCCCCGGTTTAAATGCAGTAATACGCGCAATTGTTCACAGGGCCTCTCAGGAGAAAGATTGGGAAATTCTTGGTAGTATTCAGGCCTTTAATGGAGTGTTATGGGAGCCTAGTGAAATAGTTGTGCTTGATGATAAAAAAGTAAAAGGTATCCATTTCCAGGGAGGTACAATTATAGAAACCACCAACAAAGGAGGACCGTTCGGATGGCCTGTAAAAAACAAGGATGGCAGTTATTCAGAGGTTGACAGGTCGGATGAAATGATCAGAAAGCTTCAGTATATGGGAGTTGATGGAGTAATCAACATTGGTGGTGATGGTTCCCAGAGAATTTCTCAACGCCTTTGGGAAAAAGGTTTGAACATAATTGGTGTTCCTAAAACCATCGATAACGATTTATCTTCAACCGATTCCACTTTTGGTTTTCAAACTGCCGTTCAGATAGCTACCGAATCGGTTGATAAACTGGTTACCACTGCAGCCAGCCATAACAGGGTTTTTGTAATGGAAGTTATGGGCCGCGATGCCGGGTGGATTGCTTTAAATGCGGCTGTAGCCGGAGGCGCAGAAGTTGC
>JBFFLX010000138.1:0-9411 GCA_041554435.1 Bacteroidales bacterium | reverse complement strand
GGGATCATTGAAAATAATCCCCCTAAAAACATAATTTAATTTAAATCTCATTGATAATAAATGTTTTGTAATGCTTTTTGTATCCTTCGGAAAACAAAAAACCTTCCAAAACTTTGACTACGGACATTCTTTTACCCCGCCATTCCGGCGTGGCTACCAACATTAAACTCCTACGGAGTTTTTTTAAATAAAACCCAATATTTCATAATTACAGTCCCAAGAAAATAAATGATTTGTCTGAATATGCTTTTCAGACTCATAAAAGTAATCTCATTATAAATGCATAGGCAAAAATAAATCCTACAAACTGAAATCAGATTGTACACCATTTTCCCTAACCCATTCTCAACCCCACAACTTCACAGTTTCACAACTTCTCCCCTTCAAAGCATCTCAAGACAAAAGAAAAAAGACAAAAGAAAAAAGACAAAAGACAAAAGAAAAAAGTATGTTGCTGCCAAACATTAACATCTGCCTGGCAATCTGTCACTTAATAATTATAATTGAAAGGTAAAAATGTTGAAAGTCATTTGAAATTAGAGATTAGTGAATGGAGGCTGTGAACTAACAACTGCAGACTCCTTTTTACTCCGGCATTTCTTCGCCTTTTCACCTCGTCACTTTGTCACTCAGTCACTTCGTCACTATGTCCCCTTGTCACTCTAAAAAAAAATCACAAAATTGTTTGACATTGTAAAACATTGTTGTATATTTGCAAATAATAAATCATTTACAATGAGGTATTTCAGTGGTATAAGCGATATTAATTCTCTTACTTTAATTTATCGTAGGTTGGCAATGCTAAACCATCCCGATATGGGTGGAAACCCTGAGGTAATGAAAAACATTAACATTGAATATGAGCAACTTAAAGCACAATTAAAAGGAGAGAAAAAAGAAAAAAATGCTTTGTGTATTAATCAGGAAGTATATGTAAATAAATCTCCGGCAAAAATTATTCATATAGGTGAGTTCATTATAATTGTACAGTCGATGCTCACAAACAGAAAGGCAATTTTTAATAAGAAAAGCGGTATCTGTCTAAGCAATCCCCAATTAAAATTATCCATTAAAAAATACGGTGAGCATGTCAGACGATAAACTTAAAATACATACGGGTTTTCGCATCTCAAAACCTAATCTGGATTTCATCGAAAATACAGGTAAAAATCTTGGCCTTACCAAGACAGGAGTTGTGGATATGTTTATTACCATATTAAGGAACAATCCAAACGAACTGGGCCAAATGCTGCAAAAGGCTGTTAAAGAAAGTAAATAAAACCACTTCGGTAATATTGCTAGTATTTTTACTATTTTAGTACCTCAAATAAAGCAAACATTTTTGAGCAATATGGTAATTGAGAACTCTAATATTACGGAACAAAACGATAGTGCAGTCTTTGCTGTAAAAGGAGATTTAAGCATATTAAATATAGATGATTTTCGAGAGAAACTAATCAAACAAATCGACACCAAACAAAATCTGCTTTTAGACTGCAACAAACTTGAGAGCATCGATTTAAGTATTGTTCAACTATTAATATCTCTTATTCTTGAAAGAAACAATATTGGTTATCAAACCAAAGTTGATTTTTCTGATAACGAACTAATTACACTCTTTTTTAATAAAACAGGATTAGCACAGGTGTTTAATAAAATTACAAAATCAGATAATAATGAATAAAACAATTTTGTTGGTCGACGATTCAACTAGCATAAGAGAAACCGTTGCATTTTTTCTTGAAGAAGAAGGATATAAAGTTATTAAAGCCGACAATGGGCAAAATGCATTGGAAAAATTAGATGGCAGAAGTGTCAGTTTGGTATTAACCGATTTGCATATGCCTGTTATGAATGGAATTGAATTAATAAAAAACATAAGAGGTATGGATAATTATTCCAAACTTCCCATTGTTTTACTAACCACCGAAACGCTAATCGAGAAGAAAAAAGATGCGAAAGCAGCAGGTGCTACTGCCTGGATAAACAAACCATTTAATAAAGAACAATTGCTGAAAGTTCTGAAAAAACTACTTCGCTAATGGAAGACTTTCATAAATTATTTTATGATGAGGGCAAAGAATTGCTTGGTCAACTCGAAGAACAACTACTTCTTTTAGAGAATGATATGGAAAATATGGAAACCATCAATTCCATATTTCGCATTCTCCATACACTAAAAGGCAGTGGTGCAATGTTTGGGTTTACTAATCTGAGTAGTTTTACTCACCAAATTGAATCTCTTTACGACGAAATTAGAAATAAGAAAATAAATATATCATCAGATATTATAAATTATACTTTAAAATCAGGCGACCTCATAAAAGAATTTATTGAGTCGGATGATGATAAAAACCTGCAATCTAAAGGAGACAAACTACTCAAGGAATTGGATGAAATCACCAACTTTACTTCAGATTCGGAGAATAAAGTTGAAAAAGATGAACCTGAGGCGGCTGACGACGCAAAAGATAATTTTCAAACCGATTCAGATTTAAATCTCTACTATATTAGTTTTAAGCCCAATGAGGATATATTTAAAGATGGCACAAAACCTATTTATCTGATAGATGAGTTATCTGATCTGGGAGAATCAATAATTAGTACAAACTATAAAGGGCTCCCCTATTTAAATGATATAGAAACCGAAAAGTGTTATTTCAGCTGGGAAATACTTCTGTCTACTAAGGCAGATATTGATGAGATAAAGGAAGTATTCATTTTTGTTGAAGAAGACAGTAAAATTGAAATTGAATTAGTTTCGGCAAAAGATATTTTTAGTAATGATACCTACAAAGAAAAACTAACAGAACTTTTTACGCAAAACCTGCAGGGAAAAGACGGCATTATCCGACTTATAAAACTGTATGAAAAGGAATTGAGTTCTGTATCAAAGGCAAAAACAAAAAATATTGATACAACTCTTATTGAAACTAAAAGCGATATCGCTATAGTTGAAAATGATAAGAATGAAGCAGTAAAACCTAGGTCTGAATCCTCCACAAATATTGAAAGTGTAAGAATATCTTCTAAAAAACTCGATGAACTTATTAATCTGGTTAGTGAGTTTGTAACCAATCAGGCAAGGTTGTTTAATATTGCTTCCAAGCAAAGCGACACACAACTCTCTGAGTTAAGCGAAGACTTTCAAAATCTGGCCAGGCAATTTAGGGATATTGCTTTCGAGATGCGACTAATTCCTATCGACTCCTTAATAGTTAAATTCCGGCGTCTGGTAAGAGACCTATCGAAGCAACTTAACAAAAAGGTTGATTTCATAACTGAAGGAACTGATACTGAGTTAGATAAAAACATAATCTCTGCGATTTCCGATCCTATTATGCATATTATCAGAAATTGCATGGATCATGGAATTGAAGCAGCAGAAGTCAGAATTAAAAACAATAAACCGGAAGTTGGCACCATCAAACTTTCATCCTACCAGTCGGGTTCACTTATAATTATCAGCATTAAAGATGATGGAGCAGGCATTGATGAGGAAGCACTTACAAAAAAGGCCATAGAGAAAAAAATAATTAAAAACAGCAAAGGCCTTTCAAAACAAGACATCTTGAATTTGATAATGCATCCCGGATTTTCTACCAGCGAAAATGTGAGTAATGTTTCCGGACGTGGAGTTGGAATGGACGTTGTTAAAAAGAATGTGGAAAGCCTTAGGGGAGATATCGAAATAAAAAGCGAAAAAGGCAAAGGAACTGAAATTATTATAAAACTACCTTTGAGTTTATCAATCATCGATGGATTACTTACTGGTGTTAATGGATCGTATTATCTTTTCCCTCTCTCATCAGTAAAAAAAATATTTAGTATCGATAATCATCAAAGGGATTCGGCCTATAAGAGCCTTATTCAAGTTGAAGGCAAACAATATCCATTTATTAGTCTGCCCGATGAATTTAACAAAGCAAATAATTACGAAGGCATAAAAAGCATGTTGCTGGTCGACTACCAGGACCATGAGGTGGGCATTATAGTTGATGAAGTTTTTTCTGAATATCAGGCCGTTTTAAAACCACTGGATAAATTATTGAAGAAAAGCGACATCTTTTCAGGCGCATCCATTCTAGGCGACGGCAAACTTGCAATGGTAATAGATATAAATATTCTCATTAATTATTTTAGCAATTAATAAAATAGAAATGAAAGAACAGGAAGGCAAAATAATATCGTTTTTAAGTTTTAAGTTAGGAAAAGAGATATTCGCAAGCAATGTGCACCTGACAAATAAAATACTGCAGTTACCTGAAATTACAAAGGTTCCGCATGCTCATAACGATATGGTAGGAATTATAAATCATCATGGTAATGTTTTACCGGTATTCGATATCAGACAACAACTCGATTCGAAACATAAAACTTATGAGAAAAACACTTGTGTGATAATATTGTCAGGCAGTGAAGATAATGAAGGTTCACAATTTGGATTAATAGTAGATGAAGTATTGAGTGTTGATGAAATTTCAGAATCGGACATACTACCTCCTCCTAATCTGGGTAGTTCTAAAAAACTTACCAATATTAAAGGAATCTTTAAAAAATCGGAAGAGTTCATAATGATACTTAATGTTGAAGAAATTTTTAAACAAATAAACAATTAGAAATCAATAATTAAATTTATAAAAATGAAAAATCTACCCATTACAATCAAACTTATAATTTTTGTTTCCATATTGGGAATTGTTTGTGTAATAGCAATAGGTTACATCTCTATAACTGCAGCAAATAAAGTGCTATATAATACCGCAGTTAATCAGATAGAGTCGATGGAGTCGAGCAAAAAGCAACAGGTTGAAAGTTATATTAACAGAGGAAAAAAATCGGTGGAAGTATTAAAAATGTTTCCAAACATAAGAAGCATCTTAGTAAACGCCAACAAGGGCAAAAAGCCTGACAACTCACCCGAAGTTACAAATGCCATCAATACTTTTGCAATGGCCAATAGCCTGGATAACATAATGTTACTAGATGCAAAAAATGCAAATCTGCTTGTTAATATGAGTCATTATAATCTTAATTCTGATGTTGTTGACCAAAGCAAGAACACTATATCTAAATTATGGAAAGAATGTATGCTTAGCAATAAGGTAGTGATTACCGATATTGTTGAAGATGCCAATCTTAAACCCTCGATGTTCATTGGAACCAGAGTTGAAGAAGAAGGAAAAATAATTGGTGTTTTAATAGCCTCAATCGACATAAAACCAATTTCCGATTTTATGGTAAACGATGGTACTATCAACAAAACAGCAGTATCATTTATAGTAGGCAGCGATAATCTTTTGCGAACAAACAATAGTAATAGTAAATCACCAACAATTCTTAATACCAAGGAAATTTCTACTGCTACGAAAAGGGCTTTCGAAGGATATAAAGGAACGGAGTTAATCCGGAATTATAGTGGTAAAGAAGTTATGAGTTCATACAACAAACTTGACATTGAAGGACTTAACTGGGCAATAATTACCGAAGTGGATAGTGATGATATTTTTTCAGGAAGAAATTCGTTGGTAAATGCCATTCTTATTGTATCAATAATTGTGTTAATTGTTATGTTTCCTTCTTTGTATTTTATAGGAAGCGTTATGATTAAGCCGTTAAAAAAGGAAATTGAATATGCCAGAGAAATTGCAGAGGGTAATCTGGAAGCAAGACTTGATATAGATCAAAAGGATGAAATAGGAATACTTGCCGAATCTTTAAGGCAAATGGTTGAGAGAACCAAGGCTGTAATTGTTAGCGTTATTAATGCTGGCAACAATCTTGCCGATGCAAGTTTTCAACTTAGTGGGGCTTCTCAGGATATTTCGATCGGAGCTTCCCAACAGGCTTCTTCCATAGAAGAAATTTCTGCCTCCATTGAAGAAATGACATCAAATATTGAGCAAAATGCTGATAACGCGAAGAAAACAGAAGATATAACGAAAAATGTAAATACTAAAGTAGTTGATGGCAGTACTATTATTCTTTCATCAGTAGAAGCTATGGAAAAAATAGCAGATAAAATTTCAATTATCAGCGACATTGCTTTCCAAACAAATATTTTAGCCTTGAATGCTTCTGTAGAGGCAGCAAGAGCAGGAGAATATGGTAAGGGATTTGGGGTTGTAGCATCTGAAGTGGGAAAACTTGCTGAAAAAACTAAAGCCGCTGCTTCTGAGATCAACGAAATAAGCAGATCGAGCGTTGAAATAGCAGAGAAGACAAAAAATATTATGAATGACCTGGTACCAAGCATACAAAACTCATCTATGCTGGTACAAGAAATTTCGGCTGCGAGTAAAGAGCAAAGAGATGCTTCCGATCAGATAAATAATGCAATACAGTTATTAAACGATATTTCTCAGCAAAACGCAGCCTCCTCAGAAGAAATGGCAACTAATAGTGAGGAACTATCCGGTCAGGCAGAGCAACTGCTGAATGTTATTGCCCATTTCAAAGTTGAAAATAAAGGTGGCAATAATTTTGATTTTAATAAAAACAAAAGAAAACTCATTGGTGAGAAAAAGTCTTCTCAAGGTAAAAGAGAAAACAGGTCTTCTAATAAAGGTATCGACATAAATCTATCTGGTGATAAAGATGATTTAGATGATGGTTTTGAAAGGTTTTAATATATAAAATGGCAGAGAAAGATCCATATGGGGATTTGTCGGAAAAAGACTTCAAACAGATAAGTGATTATATCTATGATAATTACGGGATATTGTTATATCCTAAAAAGAAGTTATTAGTGAAATCGCGACTACAAAATCGGATTAAAATATTAAATCTAAACACTTATTCAGAATATTGTAAATACCTTTTAAATAATGAAGAAGAGTCGATAGAGATGATCGACAGAATATCAACAAATAAAACTGATTTCTTTCGGGAAGTAAGTCATTTTCATTATTTGAGAGATGAAATCACAAAAGGATATTTTAAAGATATTGGCACTAATGGATTAAAAGTGTGGAGTGCAGCATGCTCATCTGGCCAGGAGCCATACAGTTTAGCAATGATGCTGGATGATATTTCTAAAACGAAGAAATTCAAATTCGAAATTATGGCATCCGACATTAGTATTAGCATGTTGAAAACAGCAAAAACTGCAATTTATCCCATGCAGTTGATTAGTCAGATACCGGAGAATTATATTAAAAAATACCTTTTAAAAAGTAAGGACAATTCAAGGGCTCAGTTCAGAATAGCACCTGAAATAAGGTCGAAAACCAAGTTTTTCCTTCACAACCTTTTAAGCGATCAAATAAAGTATCCTTATAATTTTGACATAATTTTCTGCAGAAATACTTTGATATATTTCGATAGAGAAACACAAGCCAAAGTAATCAGCAAATTACTTAACAAACTAAACAACAATGGCTTACTGTTTTTAGGCCATTCCGAATCACTTATAAATATGAATCTCAATCTGGAAGTTGTATACCCTTCTGTTTACAAAAAAAATTATAAATAGGCGTCATGAGTGCAATGGAAATTAATAAATTAAAGCAGCAAATCGAGGAACTAATTTCTGATAATAAGAAATTAAACTCCAAACTTGAAGAATCAGAATTAATGAAAACTCATTTCATAAGTAATGTGATGAATGAGATTTATAATCCATTTGCTTCAATAATTTCGATGGCTGAGAACATAAAAACTCTTAAAAAGGAACATTTACACAAAGCCAACGATATGGCTAAAATTATAGTTGATGAAGCACAAAAACTTGATTTTCAACTAAAAAATCTTTTTGCTGCAGCCAGATTAGAGGCTGGAGTTGAAGATCTGGAGTATGTTAATACTGATTTAAGTTATATTGTTGATCCAATTTTACAAAAACTAAAAAATGAAATAGATATTCGTGATCTGATTGTAGATTACAAGCACGATTTAGGAGAGAATAGTTTTTTTCGCACAGATAAGCACAAACTGGTGTTAATAGTCGAGAATTTACTTAGCAATGCCGTTAAGTTTAGTAAAGACAATAGCAAAGTAGAAATATCATTTATAAAAGATGAAAACACTTTGGAAATAAACATCAGCAATATTCCTACAGAAGGAATAAAAATTAATTTGGATGAGGTCTTCGACAGGTTTAAACGTGGCGATTCTACCATAAATTCAGTAAGAGGTGGCAATGGACTTGGCTTATCGATAGTTAAAGAATATATTGATTTGTTAAACGGTAATATTTCGATTAATCAGAAAGATAAGATAAGTATTAGGATGTATTTACCTGAACAAATAAATAAAATTGATACAGAAGATGATATATTAACAGAAGAAGAATTTTTTTAGGATGAGCGAACCAATAAAATTTTTCTTACTTCCCGGAGCTATAAAAGTTTCGAAGCATCCAATGGAAATCACCACCTTACTTGGTTCGTGTGTTGCTGTTTGCTTATGGGACAAAGAACTTCATTATGGTGGTATTAATCATTATTTAATGCCATTTTGGAATGGAAACGGCCTGGCTTCTCCGAAATACGGAAATATAGCAATTGAACGTCTTGTAAATAATATGATGCTCATGGGTTGTGAACAGAAAAATATAATTGCAAAAGTTTTTGGGGGTGCTTCAGTATTAAATTCTTCTGAAAACTCATTCGCCATAGGGGCAAGAAATATAAAGTTTCAGGAAGATGAATTAAAAAATTACGGTATTAAAACTATTGCCAGCAGCCTTGGAGGGGTTTTAGGCAGAAAAATTGTTTTTAATACCGAAACCGGAATAATTAAAATGAAGTATATCAAACACTAAGTTACTATTACATACTATAGCTAATAACATATGGAAAAAATTAAAGTTTTGGTTGTTGATGATTCTGCTTTTGTTAGGCAAAGTTTAAGCAGAATTATTGAGGAATCCTCTAATTTAGAACTAATTGCAACTGCTGCCGATCCATATTTCGCCGTAGCCAAGATGAAAGATCAACGACCTGATGTAATTACTTTGGACATTCAAATGCCAAAAATGGACGGGCTTACTTTTCTAAAAAAAATTATGGCTCAGCACCCAATACCTGTTGTTATTATCTCAAGTATTGCTAAAAAAGATAGCGATATAGCATTAGAAGCTTATCGCTTAGGAGCATCTGAAGTAATTGAAAAACCAAATTTTACAGACGACAATATTTATGAATACTGGAAAACAAAGTTTCACGATGCAGTAATAGCAGCCTCCAAATCTAATCTCACTAAGATACGCTCTTACAAGCATTTACAAATTGAAAACAATTCAAAACAGGAATTTGTTCCGCAAAAAATATCACAAAAAACCGACAGATTAATTCTAATGGGATCCTCTGCCGGAGGAACTGAAGTTATTAATACCATACTCTCAAATTTACCAATAAATACTGCTCCCATAGCAATAGTTCAGCATATGCCTGAAAATTTCACAAAGTC
>JBFFLX010000137.1:0-9428 GCA_041554435.1 Bacteroidales bacterium | reverse complement strand
TCATCTTACCACCATTTTTTCTGGCGAATAAATAGTTATAAAGTGCTGTTCTAACACCTCCTATATGTAATGGCCCCGTTGGACTTGGAGCAAATCTTACTCTTATATTTTTTTGACTCATTTATTGATTTATTTTGGTGGGCAAAGATAAGGGAAAATTGTAATGAGTTTAGTGAAGAACTGATGTATCAAGATCCAAGTTCTTGGTTTGGCTGGTACATAGCGTCAATATATTACATTACTACTACTAATATAGAAAATGACGACAATGATTTATCTCAAGCACCTATTTTAATTAATAGCTTTAAACCAAATATTATTTTATTTCCTATAATAAAAGGCTTCTTCTAAGAGTAAAAGAAATTAGAGGCACATTTAATGTAATTACTCAATAATTAGTTTTTTAACATCAGTTTTTGCACCTGATTTAATTGTCAGAAAGTATATTCCTGAACTAAAGCCTGATACATCAATTAACATTTCTTTCTGATTCTTGTTGTAGAATAGTGTATTTATATATTTACCACTAACATCAGTGATGTTTATTTCTGTATTAAAATTAGAATTTTCCAGAGAAACTATATTTACTATATTGTTTGCAGGATTTGGAAATACCTTGAACAGTTCACTTTTACTAACTTCATTATTAATTATACCTATTGGCTCTCCAAGTAATCCTATAAAACTATTTATGTTAGTAGCATTGAATGTGCTCGAGCCAAAGTTTGCTTGATTATTAAACCAACCATTTACATAACATGATTCAGGATTGACAGCTTTAACACTTCGCATTTTAAGTAGGCCTGTTTCTGAGCCTTTAATGGATTTTACCCATTTTAATTCTCCATTTGTAGTGTATTTAAGGATAATTATATCGTATAATCCACTATTTATATAAGTAAAATTGCCATCAATTATTGTGGTGTCTTTAATCCAATATCCACTATATACGTTACCATCCTGATCAATATCAAACTGATTATAATCGAATGAATATGATAATTCACTCATCGACTTTGCCCAGATAGTATTTCCATCAGTATCGAATTTTGCTATAAACTTATTGTATTTAAGAATTGTTCCTGGTTTTTCAAACTGGCTGGTAAGTAATATATTATCAAAAGTAGTAGAGTCGGCATGCCATCCTTTTATGTAACTGTTTCCCTCCATATCAGTTTCTATGCCAGTAGGCCATCCATAATAATCACCATATCCCCAATCAAGTTGACAGCCTCCTTTTACTTTTGCCCATTGAACTTCACCTTGTGGATTGAATTTTGCAAAAAAGATATTACCATCACCTTCTTCCAAATGTAATTGCAAATTATCAATTATAACATTTTCTGAATCAAACTCTCCGGTTAAGTATACATTATCTGCTGCATCGGTTGATACGAAAGCAAAATACTCTATACTTTCGCCTCCAGCTACCTGTGACCATTGGTAATCTCCTGTTTCATTAAATTTTATAATGATAGCGTCTTCTCCTTCAATAGAATTAATTGTTTCATTTCCAATTGATAAAGTACTGGAAAACACTCCTCCCAAAATAATATTTCCCGAGTAATCGTTTGCTAAACTTATGTAATTAATTTTTCCATCTATTTTTGTTGCCCACTTAAGAGATCCGTTTAAATCATATTTTATTATGAAAGTAGCCCATATTCCATTAGGATTTAATGTTGGACCGTCAGGTATTTTAAATGTCTTGTTAAAGTTACCACTAATGTATATTGAATTTGAATTTGTATCAACTACAATGCTACTGCCAGGAGTATAATAAGTTGTTTCAATATTTTTGAAGTTTTTTACCCAAATTGGGTTGCCATTTGCGTCGTGTTTGATGAGAAAAAGGCCTTTTTCAAGATCATTGTCTTGAATATTTATTTTGTTAGATGTATAACCGTAGTTGTAAAAATTACCCTTATTGTCAATATCCATTCCTATGCTGATTGTTTGAGCCGAATTTCCTTCAAATACACCACTCCATGTCTCACTTAAGAGAGATTCTGAAAAATAGGATAAACCAATGTATTCACCAATATTTTGACTAATTATTAATGAGTTGTTTGCTGCACAGTAATTTATGCTTTCAATTTCTTCTTCAGTTAAGGATATCATAAATAATTCACCTGTTGAAGTCTCATACTTTCGCAACTCATTTAATTCATAACTATTCAGTTCATAATTAAAAAATGCTATCAGGTTATCATCAGTTACCGTAAACGTGGATGGTTCTAAATGTGAATAATCATGTGCATAATTTAACCAGGATAACTCACCGCTACTATTAAATTTTGCGAAAAAACTATAATTATGACCACTTAATTCAAGATTATCAAAAGAAATATCGTATTGAAATATACCAGAAATAAAAATTTCACCACCTGGTGATAATGACAGATCTAAACCTCTTGAATAGGCATAATTTATTGTGTGAGTAGGCATTTTAGCCCACTCAAATACAAAGTTTGCATCTGATTTAGCCACAAATAAATCGCGCATTGGTGGATGTAAATAGAACTCACCTAAGTAATCTGGCGTGTTAAAGGTTCCGATGAAATATATTTTATCTGCATATACTCCCATATCAGTGAATGTTTGGCTATGAAAAAAGTCTTGTAACATTGTTCCATTTGGGGAATACTTTATAACTACAGATGAATGATCAATACTTGTTGTGCCATCTGTTGATCCCAGAACAATGATATTGTCATTTATATCTGTTGCTATTTTGAATCCTAATTCATTTTGATATATAGTTTCGTGATTTGCAGCCATTAATACTTCCCCTTCAGAGTTTAATGATAGAACGAATAAATTTTTATCATGATCTGCATCAAGATTTATAGTACCAAAACTAACATTACCTGTGTAATAACCTGTACAATAAATGTTTTCAGAATCATCAACACAAATGGAGTATATATCTAATTTATTATCTATTGATGGAGAGAATTGTTTAAACCATATCAAACTGCCACTAGCAGATATTTTAGCCACAAAACCATCACGACTACCCTGACTTATATAATTAATCGATTCAATATTCATAATACCAGAAAAGGATCCTGTAATATAAACAATACCATTGTCTGTTGAAGTTGTTTCCCTTATTATATCTTTTCCCGATCCTCCATAAGTCTTTATCCATTCCCATTCTGGTGGGTTTCCTATATCAGCAGTTTCAGTTTTGTAATTATTTACCGAGTAATTTGTTTTATCTGTATTAAAGTAATCAGATTTTATGGAAGTTATTTCTTTTTTAATTTTCGTTAATTCTCCATTTTCAGATGTGTTAAAAACCTGAGAATGAACACTAAATGAAAGAAATAGGATTGTAAAAATTGTAAGGTGTATTTGTTTCATGATTTGGGGTTTATTTATAATATGAATTTATGGATTTAAAAAGTAAAACTAGTAAAAATGTTAATGGTTATGAGGATTTGACAGTGAAAAGTAATAACAAATTACTCCTCCTTCAATGAAGTCTCGGAGGACGAGGTAATGAGAACAATGACAACCTGACAACAACGACAACAACGACAACAACGACAACCCTCCTTCACTAAAGTTTACGCTTGCGCCGTGTGCCTACGCTGAAGCTTCGGCGCAAGCGTAAGCTTCAGTGTAGGAGCACGGAGGGCGATGAAAAAAAGGCAGAACGAAATAAATCGCTCCACCTTTTTACATATTGAGATTTGGAAAATTCTATTTAATAAAGCGTTTTACCACTTGCTGTTGTCCATCGGAAGATAGAATTGTATAAACTCCCTTTGGAAAATGTGAAACATCAACTCTGGATTGTGAGTCCAGTATTTGTGTTTCATAAATCTTTCTACCTGCAATATCATTAATTACAATACTTCTGTTGCCAGCAGTAGGGTTTAAGAAATATATATTTAAATATTCAGATGCCGGATTTGGCCCTACAGTAAAATATGCAGGTGATTCTGTTTCTTCTACTATAACACTAATTCCATCAACATATTCCATAGTCCAGTTATCAGGGTCTACTTCATAAAAATCGTATACTTCTTCATCCAAAGGAATTACAAATTCATTAACATTGTCGGTTTGGTGAATTGTTATGGTTGTATCTGAGCCGGTCAAAAATAATAACCTGATATCCAGCAACATATCAAATAGCGGTGTACTGCTTGTTGTAGTCTGTGTACTGGTAATGTGTATGCTTGAATTTGCATCATCCCACCACCATTCGAAATTGAATCTTGGATAACCCTGACCATAATACCATTGATCGAAAAACTGCTCAAAATCCATTCCTGTTACATCCTCAGCAGTGTTTTTAAAATCTTCTCCTGTTGCTGTGCTGTCGGTAAAATCTGTTTGGAAAGTCTCCATAACATCAAAGAATAACTCATCATCCTGAATTTCGTGACGAAGTGTATGAATAATTGCTGCGCCCTTATTATATGATAGTGCTCCATTAAAAATTCTCCATTCGTTACCGGGATAAATTTCTTCTTCCGGGATGTAAACGCTTCCATTAGATCCCATTGCGCTATTTTGTTTCGAAATTATGAAACTCTCGCCGGAATTCCATCCGTGAATAAATTCTTCTGCCAGGTAATTTGAATATGTTGCAAAACCTTCGTTAATCCATATATCGCTCCATGTAGCACATGTTACATTATCTCCAAACCACATATGACCTAATTCGTGTGCCACAAGCCCGAAACTGAAGCCTCCCATGGTAGACATGGTTTGGTGTTCCATACCTCCACCTAATTCGGTTAAGCAATGACCGTATTTCTCTTCACTAAAGGGATAAAGAATATACTTATCAGAGAATAGCTCCACCATTTCTCCAGTAGCATCAATGCCGCTTTTATAATAATCGAGAGCGCCTGGAGCATCATAAATAAAGTTTTGAATTAGAACTGAGTCTCCATCCATTTCTTCGGGATGGGCATAAGTATTGTACTCCTGATAATTGGCTACTGCGAAAGAAATCAAATAATAATCAATGGGATAATTTGTTTTCCATTCGTAACGTATGTTACCATCTCCAAGGTTAACGGTATTGGTTAATAAACCATTGGATCCTGCCATATTGCTTGAACTTGTGGTTAAGAATATCCATGCTGAATCGGCCTTATCTTCCAAATCCTGTTTAACAGGAAACCAATCGCTGGCTGCAAAAGGCTCAGATAATGTCCATGTAACTTTTGTGTCCCATAACGAAGAATACTGGTTAGAGATTCCGCTGAAAAACCCACCGGATTCAGATTCTCCATGATAATAAATAGTGGAATGAAAATTGGTACCACTTGCTATGGTTGCAACAGGAACTATAACATTGTTATTTTGGCGAGTGAAATTCGTGTATTTAACTCCTTGTACGTATATGCTGTCAATTAATTGATCCTGAATTAGTTCGAAAGCAAAAGTATCTATGGCAACCAAAGCATCGGCATAAATACTGGTATTTCCTTCAACATAAGTAGATTGATCGGTAACTGTTATATCCAGAAAATAAAAAGTTACGTCATAATCGTCTAAATAAGGAGTTTGCCAATCGTATAATGCCAGCATTGATTTCGACTGTTCGAACTGCTTTGCATGGGCACACTGCATTTCCTCATCGGAAAATGATGCATACTGTGCGAAAATGCTGCTTGATAATAATACAATAATAATGGTAAAAAGATGTTTCATATTTGTTATTTTAAACTACATAATAATACTGCAAATATATTAGCAATTTCCTTTCTATCTTTGCATTAGTTTTTAATTTACTTCTGTCAATAACTGACATAAGTTATAATTTAATAGTTGTCTGTGAATGAGTATTTTAACATATTACTAAATAAACTTTCCCGTTTTAAACGGAAATACTACCTTAACGAGATACTTAAAGGTGTGATTATCAGTTTGGTACTGATATTTAGCATTTTTATAATAATCGATGTTTTTGAATACTTTTTGTGGTCGGATACCCTAATTCGCACCATAATATTTTATTCGTTTATACTTTTTAGTGTTTTGGTATTCATTAAATTTATTTTTATTCCGGTTTTTAAATTGTTTCAACTTACTAAACAAATTAGTTATGAGGAAGCAGCAAAAATTATAGGGGATCATTTTCCTGAAATATCGGATAAATTATTGAATGCTATTCAATTACAACTATTGGCAGAAACGATGGATCGTAAATCACTCGATTTATTAAACGCCGGTATTGAGCAAAAAACTATAGAGTTAAAACCATTTTCTTTTAGAAAAGCCATTACATTTAAATCTAATTTAAAATATGTAAAATGGTTAGCAACTCCTATCCTTGTTATTCTGCTAAGCCTGTTAATTAGCCCTGCTTTTGTAACAGAGCCTGTATATAGAATTGTTAACCATAAGGAAAGTTTTAGCAAACCCCTTCCCTATTCTTTTAAAGTAATTAACGATTCTTTAAAAGCAGTTCAAGGCGATGATTTTACTTTGAAGGTTGAAGTTATAGGTGATGAAATTCCTGAACAAATTTATGTTAGCGATGGTAAATATGATTATCGTATGCAATCCAAAGGCAGCAAATACTTTAATTATAATTTCCAGAAACTGAAAAACGATATATATTTTGAATTGTTAACTGAAGAGGTTAAAAGCGAGAAATATCACCTGAAAGTCCTTGCGCGTCCTTCCATAAGTAATTTCAAAGTTGAAATCAACTATCCTTTTTATATTGGAAAAAAAACAGAAGTTGTTGAAAATACCGGGGATTTAGTAGTTGCTGAAGGGTCTTCACTTAAATGGCTTTTTAATACAAAAAACTCAACTATATTATACTTTAAAACAACAGATAAACAAGAAAATATAGAATCGGAAAATAATCTCTTTGTGTTAAAAAAGAGTTTAAATAATAATATGAATTATAGTGTATTTTCCTTGAGTAAGGACAATATATATTCTGATACTCTCGACTATTCTATTACTGTTGTAAAGGATATAAGGCCTCAAATAGAAATTGACGAAGTTCAGCAGGAATACCTTTTAAAATATCTGTTGGTTAATGGTACCATAATTGATGATTATGGATTTTCTAATCTTTATTTTTATTATCGTAAAAATGATAGCGAAAATTGGGTAAAAATGCCATTGAATATTGGCAATGATTTTGAAAAGCAAAATTTTAATCACTCTTTTAATACTGATGATATTCCTTTGGAGGCAGGGGAAACATTCGAATTTTATTATGAAGTATGGGATAATGACGCAGTAAACGGATATAAAAATGCCAAAACTGCTACTATGCAATTTAATATGCCTGACAGGCACGAATTGGAAAAGAAAGCTGATAGTACGGGATCGAGAGTAAAAGAAAAATACCAAAATTCTTTAGACGGTTTTGAAAAACTTAATAAAGAGTTGGAGCAATTAAAAGAAGATTTATTCCAAAAGAAATCTACCGATTGGAACGATAAGAAAAAGATTAAAGATCTTATAAATAAGGAGAAGGAATTAAGAGAGAATTTATCAGAGCTAAACGAACTAATGAATAAAAGAGAGGAAATCAAGGAGTTTTTAAATGAAAATCCTAATCCTGAACTCAGTGAAAAGTTAGAGCGTTTGGAAGAGCAAATCGAGAAATTGAAAGATAATTCGCTATTAGAAAAGTTAGAGGAATTATCCAAAAATTTAGATGAGTTAAATAAAGATCAGTTGGAGAAATTACTTGATAATTTGAAAGAGAATCAGGAAGATTTCATGGATAATTTAGAGCAGCAACTGGAATTTTTCAAACAGATAGAAATTGAACAGAAACTTGCTGAACTTACAAATCAACTGGATAATCTTTCAAAGAAGCAGGATGATCTTAAAACAGAAACTCTTGATAAGAAAAACGATTTGGAAAGTCTTTCGAAGGAGCAAAAGAAATTGAATGAGGAATTTTCTGATGTAAAGAAAAAAATAGATGAAGTTGATAGTTTAAACAAGGAATTATCAAAACCACTTGATTTGGATACTGAAGAAGAAATGCAAAACGACATAAGCGAATCCATGGATGAGGCCAATCAAAATGCCATGTCGGGAAAACGTAATAAAACTGCAAAAGCACAATCGGAGGCTTCAGAAACAATGAAAAAACTTTCTGAAAGCATGCAGCAAATGATGCAAATGGCCATGGAGCAGCGAATGGGAGAAGATGCAGAGCAGTTGGGTAAATTACTCGACAACCTGCTTGACATTAGTTTCGACCTGGAATCTTTGATGAAAACTATCGAAGAAACCACTGAAAATGACCCTCGTTTTAACGACAATATGCGCGATCTTAAATTTATTCAGGACGATTTTATAGTCTTACACGATTCCTTAAAAGCACTTAGCAAGCGTCAAATGATGATTAAACAATTTGTTGTGAAGGAATCTGATAAAATAAAGAATTCCATTGACAAAGCATTGGAAAATATACAGGAAAGAAAATCTAATGTTACTGGTGCTAATATGCAATATGCCATGATGTCGGCTAATACTCTTGCATTGATGTTGGATGAATCACTTGACCAAATGAACCAAAGCATGAATATGCCTGGAAGTAAGTCAGGTTCTCCCAACTGTAAACAACCCGGAAGCGGAAGTACTCCCGGTATGCAACAAATGATTAATATGCAACAAGGTTTGGGTAAGGGTATCCAAAAGGCTGGAAAAAAGTCTGGTGAAGGAAAAGGTGGTTCTGAAGGCCAGAATGGTGAAAGTGAAGAACTGGCCCGCTTAGCTGCTCAACAAAGTGAATTACGCAAGCAAATGCGAGAGATGATGGAACAAATGGAGGGCCAGGGTGGTAACGGCCAGGCATTGCAAAAGATTATCGATAAAATGGAGCAGCAGGAAGATGATATTGTTAATCGACGAATAACTGCGGAAACAATCGAAAGACAAAAAGAAATAGAAACCAGATTATTACAGGCCGAAAAGGCTTTAATAGAAAGAGAAAAGGAAAAGAAACGCGAATCAAAAGAGGGGCAAAACTTGGAAAGAGGAAACCCAAAGCCTGATTTTAAGTATAAGGAGGTTAAAAACGATAATAAAAATAATGTTATTCAAAGGCATCCTATTAAGTTAGAAAATTCGTACAAAAGAGTTTCTGAAAAGTATTTATTTGAACTTAAAAAAAAGGGTATAAATGAATGATATTAAGATTTGATAAAGACAGTAGAATATGAAAAAAATAGTTTTTATTCCCGGAATTGAGGCCCTTGGGCAGATAGAATTATATATGGATAATTTGTGTGAAAATTTATTTATAAACGAAACATATTATGGAAACCTGATTATTTCTTTAAATAATTTGAACGACTACCTGTTCGATCTGGGACAAACTTCTCCAATAAGGCTTTCATATAATACTGACCATAAACACTTAAGTTTTATTATAGAAGGCATTGACAATCAGGTATATACAAAACTTGAGC
>JBFFLX010000136.1:0-9611 GCA_041554435.1 Bacteroidales bacterium | reverse complement strand
TTTTTTATTAATACAATTTTTTTCTTTTTGATTAGATTCCAAAAGTAATACCAAATTTGGCAAAACTTAATCCAGTGGAACCTAGTTCAGTAAATAATCCCATACCTGGGGAAAACATCCAACGGCCACCTACAAAGGCATCGGGATAAACATTAACTTTCGAATTTCTAAAATCATTCTTACCATTAAATCCAATACCAAATCCAGCTCCGGCATAAACATCGAATACTTTAGTATTTAATCCCAAAAAGTGCCATGCAGCGCGTGGGCCAATATAGAATCTTGGAAAAGGATCTCCACCAAAATATCCAATATGAAATTCGGCCAAACCACCAAAAGATACAACTCCAATGGTACCTGTTGGTATTACTCCTACTTCACCACTAAAGTTAACAGTTGGCACTGCACCAAAATTGTTTGGGCCACCAACACCGGCATTAAACATAAGTACTCCTTTGTTAAAAACACCCTGGGCATTTAAACTCATACCCACAATGGCTATAATAGCCACTAAAATTAATTTTTTCATAATTCAAAGTATTTAATTTGTTATTTATTTAGCAAAATTAATAGCTCTTGTTTCTCTGATTACGGTTATTTTTATTTGGCCAGGATAAGTCATTTCCTCTTGAATTTGTCGTGACAATTCATATGAAATCTTATCGGCTTCCTCATCTGTAACTTTGTCAGCCCCAACAATAACTCTTAATTCACGACCAGCTTGAATCGCATAAGTTTTAACTACTCCCGGATATGATAATGCAAGTCCTTCAAGTTTTTTCAACCTTTGAATATAAGCATCAACTATTTCTCTTCTCGCTCCCGGACGCGCACCTGAAATAGCGTCACATACCTGCACTATTGGCGCAATTAGGGTTTCCATTTCTATTTCATCATGGTGAGCACCTATTGCATTACAAACATCTGGTTTTTCACGGAATTTCTCAGCCAGTTTCATGCCTAATAATGCATGAGGAAGTTCCGCTTCATTTTCCGCTATTTTACCTATATCGTGTAATAATCCGGCACGTTTTGCTTTCTTTGGATTTAAGCCTAATTCGGCTGCCATGGTGGCACTAAGATTAGCTACTTCAATAGAGTGAGCCAATAAATTTTGACCATATGAGGAACGATACTTCATTTTACCCACCAGTTTAATTAATTCATGGTGCATATTATGAATACCAAGGTCGATTACCGTACGTTTTCCTCTTTCAATTATTTCCTGATCAACTTCATTACGTGTTTTGGTAACAACTTCCTCAATACGAGCAGGATGTATTCTGCCATCAGACACAAGTTTCTGTAATGAAAGGCGTGCTACTTCACGACGGATTGGATCAAAACCAGAAAGTAGTATAGCATCAGGACTATCATCAATAATGATTTCTATTCCAGTCATGGCTTCCAATGCCCTTATATTACGCCCCTCTCTACCAATAATTCTACCTTTAATAGCATCGTTATCAATATTGAAAACCGTAACAGTATTCTCAATAGCATGTTCAGCAGCAGTACGTTGTATGGTTTCAATAACTATCTTCTTGGCTTGTTGGTTGGCAGTAAGTTTTGCTTCTTCCATTATATCTTTAACATGAACCATAGCCTCGGAAGTAGCTTCTCCTTTAAGAGTTTCTATAAGCTCTGCCTTTGCCTCACTGGCCGACAGATTGCCTATTTGTTCAAGTTTTGAAACCTGGGTTTGGTGCAATTTATCAACTTCTTCTTGTTTCTTTTCAAGAATTTCAAGTTGAGTTCCTAGATTTGCTTTAAGTGTGTCTAATTCATTTTGCTTTTTCTGTGCCTCTTCAATTTTTTTTGAAAGAACACTTTCCTTTTGTTTTATCCTGTTTTCTGCTACTTGTATTTTACTGTTTCTGTCATTAATTAATTTCTCGTGTTCAGTTTTCAGTTGAAGGAATTTCTCCTTTGCCTGCAGAATCTTTTCCTTTTTAATTACCTCAGCCTTTTCTCTGGCCTCGTCCATTCTGTCTTTGGCTTCTTGTAATTTTTCTTTTGCTGCCTCCATTAAGGAATCACTTTGCTTTATTATCGATTTCTTGAGAACCGATTTTGTAAGCAGGAATCCTACTCCCATGGATACAATCGCAATTGCAATGTAAACTATTATTTCATCCATCATTTATTGTTTTTGAGCAATCGCTTGAAAAAAATATAGCCCGCGAAATTCAGGATTCTTGTAAACCCCTAATTTTACACGCATGGAGCTGCCAGAAAATTCGAACGTCCAGCGTCCTCCTGTGAAGGAGAATCTCCGCCAACCGACGGATACTCAGGCCTGTTCTACAATCCTAATGAGCTTGACCCCAATTATTATACTGTTGAGTTTACAAACTGTTGAATTAAGCGGGCGATATTATATTTTTAAGAACTCTTCCTTTCTACTCAGATAACTGCTCTGCAAGCAAATCATCAATCTCCGATAACTTTTTTAGCATCTCCTTATCTCTGAACGATTTCTCGTATTCAAGATGTATTGAGTTTGCAGCGAACTGCAGCGACATCATTGCAAATAAATCCTGATGATCTTTGTATTCAAACGAATTTGAATAGTCTTTTATTGCCTGGTTGACTCTTGTTGCAGCCACCCTGACTTCCTCCTCATCGCTTTTGTTTATTGTTAAACTGTATGGCCTTCCTGCAATGGAAACGTTTATATTTATCTTTTCTTCGGTCACACGAAAACAAATATTTTAGTCACTTAAAACTTCAATACACTTATCAATCTCTTCTAAAAGGCTATCGATTCTTCTTCTACCCTCTTCAACTCCATATTCCAATTCAAGCGTATTTGCTATAGTATAGTTAAATATTTCATTTTTACTTCTCGAAATCTCATTTTCCATTTTAGATTTAGTATCCTCAACTTCTTTTAATAAAGATTTCAATCTGTCATTTTCTTTACTTAATTGTGTATTCTTTTCAATTAATTTCCTAACTTTATGCTCTATTCCGGAAACTAATGTCTGTTCACTTAACATATAATTATGCAAATTTACTATTGCAAATTTACTTAAACTAATTGAATTCACAAAGGATTAATTTTACATCTAATTACATTACATATAAAACCCTTAAAACTTAAAATCATGAAGGAAGAATTCTTATACTACCTATGGTCGAACAAATTACTTAGCCCTGACCTTAAAACCGCTAATAATCAAGATATTACAATAATAAACCAAGGTCGTCAAAACCGTGATAGCGGTCCTGATTTTTTCAATGCCCGAATAAAAATAAACGGGCAACTTTGGGCAGGAAATGTGGAAATTCATGTGAAATCATCCGATTGGGAAAAGCATGGACATGATTATGATGACAATTATGATAATATCATTCTGCACGTTGTTTATATAAACGATAAGATAATTAAAAGAAAGTCGGGAGAAGTACTACCCTGCCTTGAAATTTCCGGTCATTTTGATGAGAATATTATTAATATTTATGAAAATTTTATGGCATCAAAAACCTGGATTGCCTGTGCCAATACCATTAATAGGGTTAATCATTTTGAAATACATTCCTGGTTAGATAAACTGGGGGTTGAAAGGCTTGAAATTAAATCGAATCAGTTTACAAAACAACTCCAGGAAACGAAAAATGACTTTCAGCAATTATTTTATCAAAAACTGGCAAGGGCCTTCGGTTTTAATACCAACTCTCAGGCTTTTGAAATGATGGCTTCCATATTACCATTCGCTACCTTTAAGAAAAACCTTAATAATCGGCTTCAAATTGAAGCAATACTTTACGGGCAAGCAGGATTCCTTAATAAAGAGTTTCATGATATATACCCTCGTCAACTAAAAAAAGAATTCAACTTTTTAGCGAATAAATACTCTATTATTCCTTTGGATATTAAACTATGGAAACATATGAGACTGCGTCCTGTTAACTTTCCTTCCATTAGAATATCCCAATTCGCTGCATTACTGGAGAAATCAGGTCATGATTTATTAAACATAATTGAAGCCGAACGCTTGAACACCGTAATTAGTTTATTCGATTGTGAAGCATCTGAATATTGGGACACTCACTTTCGCTTTGATAAAAAAGTAGATAAATCATCGAGAAAAAAACTTGGTATCACCTCTATTAATCTGATACTTATAAATACTATTATCCCATTTTTATTTACCTATGGCCGCCTTAATAACAAACCTGGTATGGAGGAAAAAGCAATAAACTGGCTCGAGCAGATAAAAGCAGAAAACAACTTGATAATCAGAAATTTCAAAAATCTTGGAATACATCCAAAAACCGCTTTTCATTCTCAGGCATTAATACACCTTCAAAAAAATTATTGTGAACGTAAAGACTGTTTAAATTGCAGAATCGGACATAACATTATCAGTGGAAAAAGTGTTTAGACTAAAAATTATAGTCCTTATCAAATAATAAGTTATAATTATTTTATCATTATGTTTCATATGCAAAAGGGCATCCGTTTTTTATTAAATTTGCCTTAAATCAATAAATAAAATTTTGGATATTAAGGGAAACCGAAATATAATAATTGCAGGCATATATTCACTTTTACTGCTATTTTTTGGAACCATTGGCTATATGGTTATCGATGATTTTAGTTTGGTGAATGCATTTTACATGACTGTAATAACAGTTTCTACTGTTGGTTTTGGGGAGGTTCAAAACTTATCTGATGCAGGTAAAATGTTTACTTCTGTACTCATACTTGGCGGACTAGGAGTTTTGGCATATTTTATTACTTCAATTTCACAGAACTTATTTCAAAATCAATTAAGCTTTTTTTATGGTGTATATAATAAAAGAAAGGGGGTTGCAAAAATGGAAAAACATGTAATTGTAGTTGGCTATGGCAGAAATGGTGGTCAGGTGGTTAATGAATTGATGTCGTTGGGATCGAACCTGATTGTTGTGGATGAAAGCCACGAAATAGTAATTAATAATATGGGGCAACCAATTAGATTTATTGAAGGTGATGCTACTCAGGATGAAATACTTATAAAGGCTGATATTAAAGCCGCAGTAGCACTCATTACCACTCTGCCCAATGATGCTGACAACTTATTTGTAGTGCTTACCGCCCGTTCCTTAAACCCCGATTTAAAGATTATTAGTCGTGCATCCAGCGAAAGTAGCGAACAAAAATTAAGAATGGCCGGTGTTAATAGTGTAGTAATGCCCGAAAGAGTTGGCGGAGCCCATATGGCTACACTCGTTGCTAAACCCGATGTGGTTGAATTTTTAGAGCACCTTTCTATTCACTCCAACAAAGCTACCCAATTGATGGAGATTATGTGTAAAGAAATTCCTAAAGATTTATTAAACAAACCTATACGTGAATTAGGAATAAGACGAAAATCAGGCGTTAATATAGTTGGGTTTAAAACAGTAACAGGTGAGGTTATTTTAAATCCGTCACCTGAAACTAAATTAATTCCTAATTCTAAATTATTTGTACTCGGAACAGACGAACAAATTAAACAATTACAAAATATTCTTGAAGGAGACGGGGCTTAAAATTCAAACCAGATAAAATTATCCGTAAAAGTATTGAAATCGCTTTTTTTGCTGAAATTAAGGGAATAGTGATAACTAAAATATAAATTAATCTTATTAACTAACTGTATGACCATCTGATTAATAGCAGTTTAGCAACTCGACTTAAGATAAAATTAACAAATTTCTAATTAAAGCAAAATATAGACCATCATTCGCTGTTTTTTTAGCATATTTGTCCTCTCTATCTAATAAGTAAAAATCAATTTATGGATCAATTTTTACAATCAGTCGACAATGCAATAGTTTGGTATAACGATTACATTGGTGGATATGCCATTCTTTTATTTCTAATTCCGACAGGAGTGTATTTTATCATCAGGCTTAATTTCCTGAATGTTACTAAGTTAAAGCATTCAATTCAAATAGTTGCTGGTAAATTCGACGATGATGATGTTAAAGGAGATGTAAATAGTTTTAAAGCTCTTACGACTGCCCTTTCGGCCACGGTAGGTACAGGAAATATAGTAGGTGTTTCTCTGGCAATTTATTGGGGAGGACCCGGCGCAGTTTTTTGGATGTGGGTAACCGGCTTTTTAGGAATGATTTTGAAATATGCAGAAACAACTCTTTCGCATAAATACCGAAATTTTAACAAGGATGGTACTGTATCAGGTGGTCCTATGTACTCAATAAGAAAGGGAATTACAGAAGTTTATAACTGGCCAATATTTGCTAAAGTACTTGCAGGCATATTTGCAGTAGCAACAATACTTGCATCTCTGGGAACAGGAAATATGGCACAGGCTAACTCAATAGCACATGCATTAAATACAAATTATGATATACCTGTTTTATACACAGGTCTGGTAGTAGCAATACTGGTTCTTTTAATTATTGTTGGTGGCTTAAAGCGTATTTCTGAGGTTACTTCCAAGTTGGTTCCTTTTATGGCTGTAACTTACTTTATTGCGAGCGTTGTTATTATTGGATCGGAATACAAACATATTCCCGACGCCCTATATTTAATTGTTAGCAGTGCGTTCACAGGCACTGCTGCTACCGGAGGTTTTGTAGGCTCAGCCTTTTTAATGACACTTGTTTGGGGAGTACGACGCGGATTATTCTCCAATGAAGCAGGCCAGGGTTCTGCTCCTATTGCTCATGCTGCTGCAAAAACTAAATATCCTGCTCGTGAAGGACTAGTAGCCTCACTCGAACCCTTAGTAGATACCTTGATTATTTGTACACTAACTGCGCTTATGATAATCACAACAGGAGCCTGGAAGTCAGGTGCTGAAGGTGTTGAAATGACAATTATTGCAATGGACACAGGCCTTGCAGAAATAGGTATTACAGGCATTGGTAAACATATTGTTGCTTTAGGCTTATTTATGTTTGCTTTTTCAACTCTTATCAGCTGGTCGTATTATGGAACCAGAGCTGCAAACTACCTTATGGGAGAAAAAGCAATTATTCCTTACCGTTTTTTGTATGGTGGTTTTGTATTTCTTGGCTCTATTTGGGGACTAGACCTGGTATGGCATTTCGTGGATATGGTAATTACTTTTATGACATTACCCAACCTGATAGGGTTACTGTTACTTTCGGGAATTGTAATAAAAGAGACAAATGATTACTTCGACCATATGAAGGTTTACAATAAAGAAAATAAATTGCGTTAGTAAATCGTTATATCATAACTTGGCACAGTTTTAGATAATTTGAGGATTAAACAATAAAAATATTAATATAATTATGAAGTATCTTAACATTTTAGCAATACTAATAATTGGAGTTAGCATTTCATTATTAAGTTCATGTAAAAAAGACTCAGGTCCGCAATTCACCGAATCGGTGATGCTTATAGATAGCATTACTTATCCTGATACTGTTGCCTTTGGCGACAAACTACCAATACAATTTTATGGAGTTATTGGCGATGGATGCGATTATTTTTCACGTTTTGAAGAAGTGGAGTTAGACGATACTGATCCTGCAAATACTTTTAAAATAAGAATCTATCGCAAAACGGAAGAAGGCGTGGCATGTACTGAGCAGATTAAATACCTTGAAGATGCCATCATTAACCTAACTGGAATGACAGCAGGCAATTTTTATATTAAGGTGGTTCAGCCTAACGGAAGTTATCTGGAAGGGCTTGTATTTGTGGAAGAATAATACTGAAAAAATTGAATAATTAAAAACCGTTGTTGAATAAATTAACAGCGGTTTTTCTTTTATAAATGTTCTTGCTAATTTTCGTAAATTTGCAATTCAAAATTTAAGAAGTGGAAATACTTGAGAAGTTAGAAGTAATAAAAAATCGTTGGGAAGAACTGGCGGAGCAAATGAGCGATCCGGAAGTTCTTGCCGACATGAAAAAGTTTATTAAAATTAATAAGGATTATAAGGATCTGGAGCCTGTAATGCTTGCCTATAAGGAATTTAAAACCCTTGTTGAAAGCATCGAAAATGCCAGGGAAATCATTGAAAATGAAAAGGATGCTGATTTCAAAGCCATGGCAAAGGAGGAGTTGGAAGAACTACTTCCACAACAAGAGGCTATGGAAGAAAAAATCAGAGTACTGATGATTCCTAAGGACCCTGAAGATGACAAGAATGCTGTTATGGAAGTAAGAGCCGGTACAGGAGGCGATGAAGCCAGCATATTTGCAGGCGATTTATTCAGGATGTATCAAAAATACTGTGACACTCAAAACTGGAAAATCGATATTGTTAATATGAATGAAGGCACCGCTGGTGGTTTTAAGGAAGTTGTTTTTAATGTTACCGGTAATGGCGCTTATGGATTACTAAAATTTGAATCCGGTGTGCACCGCGTTCAAAGAGTCCCAAAAACCGAAACTCAAGGAAGAGTGCATACCTCTGCTGCTTCTGTAGTGGTTTTACCTGAAGCAGATGAATTTGATATAGACCTTAATGAAAAAGATATACGTAAAGATACATTTTGTTCTTCAGGACCAGGTGGTCAATCAGTAAATACTACATATTCTGCAATACGTTTAACACATATACCTTCCGGAATTGTTGTTAGTTGCCAGGATGAAAAATCTCAGATAAAAAATTATGCTAAGGCATTGAAAGTGTTGCGTACCAGGCTTTATGAAAGGGAATATGCAAAGCATTTGGAAGAAATGTCATCCAAGAGAAAAACAATGGTGTCAACAGGAGATCGTTCTGCCAAAATACGCACTTATAACTATCCCCAGGGACGGGTTACCGATCATAGAATAAATCTTACACTTTACAACCTGCCTTCGATTATAGGTGGAGATATTCAGGAAATTATTGAAAAACTTCAAATGGCTGAAAATGCAGAACGTCTGAAGGAAGAGTTTGAAGATTAACAAAATAAATATTTACAATCCAAAGAGATGAATAGAGAAGAGTTATTCAGTATTATTAAAAAGAAAAAATCGTTTTTATGTATCGGATTGGATACAGATATTAATAAGATACCGCCCCACCTGCTTGAAAGTGATGACCCCATATTTGAATTTAATAAGCAAATAGTTGAGAAAACACATGAGTTAGCCGTTGCTTATAAGCCAAATATTGCCTTTTATGAGTCGATGGGAGTTAAAGGCTGGGAGAGTCTTGAAAAGACAGTAAATTATATCAAAGAAACAAGCAACGAAGTATTAATTATTGCCGATGCCAAGAGAGGTGATATAGGTAATACATCGGCGATGTACGCAAAAACCTTTTTCAGCACTTATAATTTTGATGCTGTTACATTAGCGCCTTATATGGGTTTTGATACGGTTTCACCTTTTTTGGAATACGAAGGAAAATGGTCAATCATTCTGGCTCTTACATCAAACTCAAGTGCCGCTGATTTCCAATACATACGCAACAAGAAAAGCGATGAATTACTTTACGAAAGCGTTTTATCAACTGGAAGTAAATGGGGAAATACCGATAATATAATGTTTGTGGTTGGGGCTACAAAAGCAGAGTCATTAAGAAATGTAAGGAAATTTGCTCCCGATAATTTTCTACTGGTACCAGGTGTGGGTGCTCAGGGAGGAAGTTTGGAAGAAGTAGCAAAAAACGGAATGAATTCACATTGTGGGTTGCTGGTA
>JBFFLX010000135.1:0-9772 GCA_041554435.1 Bacteroidales bacterium | reverse complement strand
TTATTGGCCTCTGCAACACTTCTATAATCATGTAATCCTGTTGTAATTTGCTTTATATCACCTTTTTTAACATTATATGAATAAATTTGAAAAGCACCATGCCAGTCGCTGGTGAAATATATTTTTTTGCTATCCTTCGACCATGTTAAATTTCCAACATTTTGATCGAAACCCTTGGTAGCATAAGTTTTTTCTCCTGTTTCAAGGTTCATTAAAAACATTCTGTTCTGATCCGACTCATAACCCTCTCGTTTCATGCTTTCCCAGGCGACATACTTACCATCTGGCGAAAAAACAGGTGCTACATCGAAGCCCATCATGCCCTTGCTAATGTTTTTGGTTTCTCCACTTTTTAAGTCATAAAAATAAATATCTGAGTTTGTAGATAAGGATGCTGCTTTGCCGATAAGTTTTTTACAAGTATAGGCAACAGTTTTACTGTCGGAAGACCAATTCACCTGCTCTATTCCACCGAAAGGCTTTAGAGGTGCTTGGTACTGTTCACCAGGCATAATATCCATATCATTGCTTAATGTTTTACCGTTGTAATCTGCAATAAAAACATGACTGTAAGTGTCTACCCATTCGTCCCAGTGACGATACATTAAGTCGTCGTTTAATCTTCCGGTGGTTTGAGGTAAACCTTCAAATAAATCTTTGAACTTGTTTTCTAAACTTACTTCTTTGGTATACAATACTTTTGTTTGGTCAGGTGAGTATTTAAATCCTGTTATACCGCCTTCAATATTTGATATTTGAGTTCTGTCGCTTCCATCGGGATTCATTTCCCAAAGTTGTACGCTTCCACTCTCGGCAGTCAGAAAGCCAATTTTTAATCCATCAGGACGCCAAATTGCGTTGAATTCACTTTTTGGAGATTTTGTTATTTGCTTATTATTCGTACCATCGGTATTCATGATATACAAATCGCGGTTTCCTTTATTTTGTTCTATTGAATAATATGATACGCCATAGAGAATGGTATTTCCATCAGGAGATACTTCAACACCGCTAACTCTGCCTAATGCCCATAAGGCCTCGGGAGTCATTAAATCATTTTCAAGTTTAATATCTTGCTTTCCAATAACATTTTGTGAAATTGCTGCAAATGAGGCTATTATAAGTCCAAATGCTATTACCAGTTTATTCATCTTTTTATCTTTTAATTTGAATAATCACCATTATTTTTATGATTAACAAAAATATGAATAGATTTTGTATTAATGGTTTAAAACTCAATATTTAATTTCGCTAAAATTGTAGTATATTTGAACGAAACAAAATATTTATTATTATGAAAGCTTTTAAAGTTGTAGGAATTATTATTGTGTTGCTTGCCGGTTTGATACTGATCGTGCCCTTGTTTTTACCCATGACAAGTTCCGTAAAAGCAACAAAGAGCATCGAAGCCTCACCAATAACTGTGTTCAGGCAGGTAAACAAATTAAAGAACTGGAAAAACTGGTCACCTTTCGAAAATGATTCAACAATGGTTAATACCTTTGAAGGAAATGATAGGGGTGTTGGAGCCATTAGAAGTTGGAGTGGTGATAAAGCAGGAACTGGTAAGATGACCATTGTTGAGAGTGAACCTTATACAAAAATAACCAACAAACTTGAGTTTGCGGATAGCAAAGGTATAGGAAGTTGGAAATTTGATCAGCAAGGAGATTCTGTAATTGTAAGTTGGGAATTAACCATTAAAGATTTATCATATCCCTTTGCTCGCTTGATGGGGCCATTGATGAAGTATGCCATGGATCCATTGATGAATAGCGGACTGTCATCACTTAAAGAATATTGCGAAAATCAGCCAAAACCTGCAGATATTAAAATAATAGATACCGATATGATTAGTGGTTTGGCAATTTATGATTCAGCAAAAGTTGCCGAAATTGGTAATTTACTAGAGAAGAATTATGGTAGTTTGATGGACTATATTAGTAAACGTAAATATTCTATAGCAGGAGCACCAATAGCTGTTTATCATAACTGGGATCCTATGGGATATACTAGGATAAGCGCTTTTATTCCTTTGGAAGGAAAGTATAGCGGAAAAGGCAGTATTAAGGATTTTAATATAGTCGCAGGGAAAGCAGTATTTACCAAGCATTTTGGAGGATATGATACTGGTGACACACATTGGGCAATAGAGGATTATCTAAAGGATTTCAATATTAAAACCAAAGATTTTATTTGGCAAGAATATGTAACAGATCCTAAAACCGAGCCTGACAGTACTAAATGGCAAACAAATATTTATTATCCAATAAAATAGTTATAACCAATGAGTAACACTTTTGCATACATTATTTTTGGAATTTAATGTAGCATTTGATAGTAGAATTTGTTTGGCTGATTATAAATTTTAAATATAAGCCCGACAAGAAGAATAGGGGAGTATAGACAATTAGTTCGTTTTACTGGAGTTGTTTTTCGTAAATTCAACTAAATCAAGGGTATGATATAATAATTTTATATCACCAGGGCTTCCATGACCAGGTACTACTGTTTTAACTTCAGGATATCTCTTAATTATTTTATTAATTGTTTGCGACCATTCATTAATAAGTGCATTTGTAGTATTACCCAAATCTCTGGAATTGCCTGATTTTACTAAACATCCACCGAAAAGTATTTTTTTGTTGGGAAGATAAACTACAATATTATCAAATGTATGGCCGGCTCCTAAAAAAGCACATTCAACCGGCTCTCCCATAAAATTAAACTTTAATGAATCGGCAAAAGGGATTGAAGGAATAGCTAATCCAATTTCTTTACATTTCGCAATGGTTAAGGAATTTGCAATTGATTCTATTCCAGCAGATTGCAAATATTCTAATCCTCCCAAACAGTCATCGTGATAATGACAGGCAATTAACTTTGTCAACTTAACAGACAATGAGTCGGTTAAATATTTAGTAAGCCTTTCGGTTTTGTCGTTATCCATTGGGGTATCAACCATTAAAGCCTGTCCGTTTTTTATAATAATTAATCCATTTGATGGAAACCTGCCAAAATTTTCTGATTGTTGCCAGGATATATGAATAAATACAGAATCATGCAGTTGCATTAACTGAATATCATTGTCAATCGCAATTGTATTGTTTTCCTGAGCAAATGAAAAGTTCAAGATAATCAACACGAAAAGATGAGTTAAAGCGAATTGTTTAATCATATTGTAAAATTAGGATATATCTGCCAATAAATGGAAATCCAATTTTATAACTTAAAATATTCAGAATTTATCAGAGTAAAAGCCACCGGGTAAAATTTATTAAAACCTATTTGTCGTCAAGGTTTAAATTATACCAATCTATTTTTCTTGAGAAATACATAACCATTCCCAGGATAATGAATATGCCAATACTACCAATTAATAATGCATAATCTTGCAATTGAATAATTACAAAAATAAATGCATACAAAATGCTTAAAATTCCTGCTAAAAGCATTGTCAGTTGATTAGATTTCAAAATGGCCTTTACATATCCAGTTATTAATAAGAGTGTTGCGATGGCTGAAATAATGAAAGCTGAATTATAACTTAAGTGCTCTGAAATCGATAGTAATAAAGTGTAAAATACTACCAGTGCAATACCTACTAAAATATATTGAATTGGATGAATAAATACTTTTCGAAGTACTTCTACAAAAAAGAAGACAATAAAAGTAAAGCAAATGAAAAGAAGAGCATATTTTATTGACCGCATAGATTTTTGATAATTGTCAACAGGTAACAGAAGATCAATTCCAAACGCAGATTCATCAATATTGTTGATGCTACCAGTCCACTTTTGTGGGAAGTTTCTATTTAGGTGAAGAATATTCCAATTTGCATCAAAACCTGCATCATTAACTGTTCTTGAATCTGGTAGAAATGCACCGTTAAAACTTGGATTATTCCATTCTGATGTAATTGTTACATCTGATATTTCGCCGACTGGAATAAAATAAAGTTTTTGACTTCCTTTTAAGTCTAAATTTAGTGAAAACTGGTATGAAGTACTATCATTATCATTAATTGAAATACCTGTATTTATGCCGCTTTCAATAATGTTCTTTGTAACTGTGCCCGGATTAAAGGAGAACATATCTGCGTTCCATTTAAGCGAAACCTGCTTTTCAATTCCTCTTAAATCGCTTATGCCAAGTGATAAAGTGGCCTTGTCAAATTGAATATCTTTTTTGGAAATGTCGAATTCAGAAAAATTCAAATTATCAAACGAACCAGAAATTGTTAAGGCTGAATTATATACTACTATCTCGTATATCGCTCTGTTTCTTCTCTCAGGGTTAATTTTTCCGTTTACAGTTAGTTGAGTTGGTAAAAAATGAATATAATCTTTAATCTTAATTATTTTGTCGGTTGAGTCTTTTTGAGAATATTGCTTAATGTACTTATTGTATGGAATAGTGATAAATGGACCTGTTAATGTTTGTTCTTCTCCCCATTTGGAACTAACTTCATTAATAGCCATTTTTTGAGTATGCTCTCTCTCATGTATTAAGCCTTTTATCATATTAGTTGGGATCAGTAAAAGTAGCACGATTACAATGATTGCACTAATTTTTAAAAAGATATTATTTTTTAAATTTTTCATGTGTGTTTTATTAAGTGAGACTTTTTAAACAAAATATTAACGATTTTACAGAACAATTCTTTTAAAATCTAATAGCAATTAATCTTTTTTAACGAAACTGATTCACTATAGTACTTAATGAAATGCACTTCATTTAAAAACAGATGAAGTAGTAATGATAATTTAATTGTAAATGATAAAGTTTATTTACCCTGAACAAATTCGTAGGCTTCATCCATTTGAGAAACATCGAAATATTGCTCCTTACGTCCCTTGCTTGCCCTTTCAAAAAAGAGGTTGTCGATGGGAACCAAAGCCTTCATTACATTTGAGTGTGCAACAATAGCAATATGACCAAACTCTTTAAAGTTTCTAAGAGCCCAAAGGCTGTCTTCGAAAAATGCTTTGGTACTGCTGTGAGCAATTTTCATTTCGTCAAGTTTCACTAAGATGTTAATATGTTCAAAACCCTTGGCAAGTTTCTCATTAACAAATTTCTGACAAAGTTTTTCATCAGTTTCTGTAAAGCCATCAATTACCTCAATTGCTAATACATTGTTGTCGAATTTTCTAAGCTGTTCTATCATAGTTTCTGGTGTTTGTGGTTTGTTTAAATATCTGTATTTAAAGTGCTTATGACTTTAGTGTTTAATATTCTTACAAATTTAGTCAATTTTTTATAGGTCTAACTGAAGTTGTCCCAATAAATTCCATCCGGAATTTTTATCATATATCAGGGTGTAATTTTCATGCTTAATAAGCATTATTAATTTTATTCTTTTTATAATCTTTACAGAAGCAGTTATATTAATATTATTCCAATATTCAAATCCTAAACCTACAATGTCCTTATAATCAGCGGTTAGTCCGGGAATTAATTTTGGTGTATTATCATCATAAAAACTTAATTGAGGATAAAAGTGCCATATATCTTTAATTTGGATGTTATATCTTATAAAACCACTATTACTTAACATTCTGCTTTTCGACCATATTAAATTAGTGTCGAGAGAATTAGCATTATTATTATGTAATGTATAGCTTAGAGATAAATTCTTATACTTTAATCCCAGCCCTACTTTATAGTTTACATCTGAAACTGTATTAGATGGAATATTTAACTGATTATCAGCTTTAAATTTATAATTGAAAATATCAAAACTTACTCCAATACTAATTTTTAAGTCTTGATGGATCTTTTGGTGATAAGCGTATCCCAAAATAACACCTTGATTATTAATGTATGCCCCCTTATTTTCTTTGTGATAAGAAACTATAAAACCACTATTTATTTTTTTGAAGTTTGCAAGGGTATTTATCATAAACTCTTTTGGGTTATCGTTGATATTAGTGTAAAATGAACTCCCAATAGCATTTATTTGAATTGTTTTTTTAGCAGAAATAAATGCCGGACTGCTTAAATAATCATTATATAAATGAAGAACTGGTTTTTCAAAACTCTGAGCATTTAGGATGTTTGTATTTAAAACAAACGTTAACAAAATCAGATATTTAGTATTAATATTTAACTTCATTATTTTTTATTTTAAAATCAACTTTTCAACCTTTAATCCTGTTAAGGAGATGATTTTGATGTAATAAATTCCTTTTGGAAGTGAACTTAAATCAATAACTGAAGTGTTTTGTTTGCTCAAAACTCTTTTTCCTGAATTATTAAAAACTATTATCTCTTGTACAGTATTATCATTCACTTTTACTATTCCATTTGTAGGGTTTGGATAGACTTTAATATTATTATTTCCATTTACATCATCAATACTCAGCAAGTCGGAATTTACAGCACATAACTCAGCAAAACCTCCTAAATAAGAATAATTATTATAAAAGGAAGCGCATGTGATGTTTTGAGTAAGTGTTTGATATTCTGACCAGAATAAACCACCATCTTCTGTGATAAAAATCTTATTGTTTACAAAGAGATAACCGGTATTTTCATCGGTAAAATGAAAATTTGGTTTATAGCTATAGTTGGCATCGAATACTTTATCCCAAAAATCACCACCATCAGTAGTCCTGTAAACCCAGCCATTTTCATTAAAAACAAAACCTGTATCTTCATTAATGAAGTACAATTGTGTTGGTAAATAAGTGTTGTTCTGATCTACTATTTTTCTTTTCCATGATATCCCGCCATCTGTTGTTCTATAAAGGTTTGAGTTAGATTCATCTATTAACCAGCCAAAATCGCTATCATAAAAGTATAAAGATGTAAAATTATGGTATTCGCTGAAAGTCAATTGGTTCCATGTGTTGCCGCCATCAACTGATTTAAATAGTGTGGATGAGTCGTCACAGAGATAAAGGGTGTTTTCCCCAATGGCAGAAAAGTCGTTAAAAAAATTAGAGTAATCAGGTAGTTCGAGAATTTCCCAGTTTTGACCTGCATCTTCACTTTTTAATAAATGTTTATAGCTTGATACATAATACAAAGTTTGGCCACTTCTTTGTTGCAGATAAACAGATTGTTCGGGGACTATAGTGTCATTAATCCAAACATAACCACCATCAATGGTTTTCATGGGACTTCCCAGGAAACTATTTCCCATAATGGCAAAACCTTCTGTTTCGCTGGTAAAAGCCAATTGCTGAAATTTGGATGGATTATTATAAAGAAGTTCCTGCCAACTGTTATTTTCTTCATCAAATTTATAAACTTCTGTATAATAGCCACATGAATACAAACTGTTTTCAGATATGTTAATGTCATTCAGTGTAGAAAATGATGGGTTGTTTGCATAAACATTCCATGTTTCTCCATTGTCGGTTGTTTTTAGTACCTGACTATAGGTTAATAAGTATCCTGTTTGATTTTCTTCAAATTCAATATCATTATATGTTGTATAGTCGGTACTTAAATCAGTCCAGGTATTTCCCATATCCGTAGATTTATAAATTGATCCCAGAGTACCGCAAACAAAAACTTCACCTGCGTCGTTTATGTCCAAAGAATTAAATCGGGTAACAACATTTGATTTTTGTTCCGGTGAAGTTTCTGTCCAGTTAAGCCCACCATCATTTGTAATCATAATTACTCCTCCAACATCCTTTTGGTAGCCACATAAAATCCCATTATTTTCATCAAAGAATTTAATAGTATTATAGTTTGTTTCATATGCTATTTGGTTCGAAATTTTTTCCCATGTATGGCCACCATCTGTGGTTCGTAGGATTATTCTATAGTATCCTACAACCCAACCATTGTTTTCGTCCAGAAAGAACACATCGAGATAATCTCCCAGGGTGGGAGGGTCGGACTGGAATTCCCAGTTTTGACCGCCATCAGTGGTGTGCATAATATTGCTCCATCCTACAACCCAGCCCTCTGTATCATTAATAAAATGTACTGAATTAAACATTTTATCCTCATTAAAATATTGTAATTCCCATGTTTGACCACCATCGGTGGTGTGTTCGATTATTCCATGCTGACCCACAACCCATCCGGTTAAAGAGTCGGTGAAAGCACATTCGTTAAGGTAACCGTAAGCTCCTGTATTTTGTATTTCTTCCCAATATCCCTGCGAATAATTTAAGAGGCTTAAACTTAAAAGTGTAATCAGTAATAATAATCTTTTCATATTGAGTTTTTTAATGAAGTATACAAATGTAGGAAATAAGTGATAATCCATATCAAAAAATGGGTAAAATCAATTTTTATTCAATTAACATTTTTAATTAAGGATATTTATTCCAACAGATAATTAAGAGGATTCAAATAAAACATTTTTTTCCAGCCTTGCTTTTGTGTATCTATTCTCCATGGATATGGAATAGGAGTAAAGATAGAATAGTGTAAATGTGGTGCTTTTCCTTTTGCATTACCACTGGAGCCTACCGTAGCAATGATTTCATTTCTGCCAACGACAGTAAGAGCAGATGTTTTAATTGTTTGTAAATGAGCATAATAGTGAAGTCTCCATTTTGGTCCTAAAATAAGAACATAGTTTCCACCTTGTTTAATTTTACCTGCTGAAATTACAAAACCCGATGTTGATGATACAACATTAGTCCCTTCTTTAGCAAAAATATCTACTCCTTTGTGAGTTACTGATTTACCCCAGGGATAATACCAGAAAGTGTTTTTATTATAGTCTGCTGATGATGCTCCTTCAACAGGCATGGAGAATTCCTGAGGAAATAAAAATCCAATTATTAATACGAGAATAATTATTGCCAGTATTTTATACGCCAGTTTCACAAAAAATATGGATTAATAAAATTTATTAAAGAAATCATTTATAATTTAACTCCAGAAATGCAGGTTTTATTATTTGGTATATTCTTAATAAAAGATAAATTATTTGATAAGTTTTGGTGTTTGTTGGAGTATGATACTAAAGAAATCTAATTAACACGATTTCATCAAACACATTAACTTAAAAGAAAATGAAAATTAGATAAACTCCTGATCCTTAGATGCAATAAATGCCCATTCAATAAAATCAAAGTCTTGTAAAGTAAGCTGATTATCATCCAGATAATTTAAATTTCTAATTTTAAATACTGCTACTATGGGATAATCATCATAAATTTTGGTAGTGCCGGTTGATTTGGCATAAATGAGCATATACTCAAAATTATGTTTATTATTATTATCAAAAATTTTCACCAAATAGGAAGTCCTTTTGTTTTTTAGGATCAGTTTTCTATCAATGAATGCAAGTCTTGTTTGTGCCAAATAAGTTTTTCTTTTGGAAACCGGGCTTACACTGAAAAATTTGTGATAATATTTATCTAAATCTGAAGTAAACAATACTATTGTGTTTTTTATTAATTATTTTTAATTTGAATTATTATCGGAAAGTGATCCGAAATAAACAAACCATTTTCTCTCCTGTCATTAATAATTTTATATGATAATAAGTTAATATTTTTAATGAAAATATAATCAATTCTTTTTTTGCTAACATACTGTTTATCAAAATCATTAAATGTTTGTACAGATTCCTTTTTTGGATAATTTGAAACCTCAAAACTATCGGTTAATTTTCTTTTCAGGATTTTTATAGCTGCATCCTGGGGCATGCTGTTTAAATCTCCCAAAACCACTAACTTTTTATCTAAAAGTCCTTTTTCTTTTATTAATTTAATAATGAATTTCGATGATTTCCTTCTGGCCTTTTTTCCAATATGATCATAATGGCAGTTGAAAACGTATAATGTATCGT
>JBFFLX010000134.1:0-9808 GCA_041554435.1 Bacteroidales bacterium | reverse complement strand
TGAGGTTGCAGAATGCCCTTTGACAGCCGATAGAGTTTTTGATGGAGTTTACCTTATTCCATATTTAAAGGGTGAAAACAATGGGCAAGCCCATAAGGCCTTTTATTGGGGCGTTGATCATATTCAGGCCATGCGAAAAGAAGATTAAAAATTTGTTTTAAGTACCCGGGATAATTGGGCTGAACTCTATAATGTAATAGAAGACAAGTATGAAAAGTTCGATCTGAACCAGGAACAACCTGAAACATTATTAAAGATGAGAGAGGACTTTGATATATGGCAGAAAGAGGACTGATGAAACCGAAATGGCCACGAATCATGGATATCCGATTTACTATTGATGGCAAGACTTATTTTTTCCTGCTTAAAAAAATTTTATCAGAATAGTAAATTATCCAATACTAAGTCGGAAAGGGAAACCATTCCAATAAACTCACCATTTTCTTCAACAGGAGCTAGTCGTGCTCCAATTTTCAATAGAAGATTGGCTACATAACGAACATCCATATTTGCCGGCACACTTATAACAGGCTTGGTCATAATCTCGAAGACATTTACCTCCTCGGAGGTTTTGTCGGGGATAATCACTCCTTTAATAAAATCGTGTACAATAACTATCCCATATGCATCCTGGTCATGCCTTTTTTTAACAATTAAAGCCTCAGCCTTTTCTCTTTTCATAATTTCAACAGCCTCTTTGGCTGTGGTCATTCCGTCAACAAAAACGACATCTTTCGTCATGACATCCCTAGCACTTTGAAAACTTCTTTTTTTAGTCATTAGTCTGATATTAATTATAAATATTAATTATTGTTTTGTACAGAAAATGAATTTTCCATATTAAGCAAAAATTCGCAAATATTATTCATTTAAAAATACTTATCACGTGCCTGATCCTTGAATTTTTTCATCTGACTTTCCAGTCCTACTATGTGGTCAACAGGCAACACAAAGGCAATTCCGGTACCAGGTTCATTAAACTTACCCGCTAATCTTATAACCTCCAACATGTTTTCAACCACATGTTCTTCCACAAGAAATACGATAATATCTGTTTGATCCTCAATACTTAATCCAAAAAAGGACTTTGCCTCATGAATCCCCGTACCTCTGGCAGGTATGATAGTAGCCCCGGTGGCTCCTGCCTTCTTCATCGCACTGATTACATCATCAGTGATATTAGGCTTTACAAAAGCCATAATTAATTTAAATTGCATCGTCTTCGTTTTTTATTTTTTTATTTGAAAATCGAATTTTTAATTCCATAAACTGAGCATATCCCAATACAGCAACTATCGGAAATAAACTGGCAAATGCTATAAGCCCGAATCCATCTATTGCGGGGCTTCTCCCCGGAACGGCACTGGATAATCCAAGTCCGAGTGCTGCCACAATCGGAACCGTGACAGTTGAAGTAGTAACCCCACCAGAATCATAGGCTAGTGCAATAAGTTTCTTAGGAGCAAATATTGTTTGGATTATAACAATAATATATCCCACCATAATATAAATAAACAATGGTGTTCCGGTAACAATTCTGAATGTGCCCAATGCAAGAGCAAAAGCTACTCCTATGGCCACTGTTACCCTAAGGCCCTTTTGACTAATGGTTCCTGCCGATACCTCACTTGCCTTTATTGCTACCGCAATTAAGGAAGGCTCGGCAATGGTAGTTGCAAACCCAATTAAAGCAGCAAAAATGTAAATCCAATAATACGACATCCACGTTATTGTGCTTTCATCAACACCTCCAATAAACTCAGGTGCGGTTAACTGAGAGGCCATAAGCTTTCCAAGGGGAAAAAGAGCTTTTTCTAATCCCATAAGGAAAAAGGCTAATCCTACAACAACATAAATACTTCCAAGAATTACTTTTTTTAAATGAGGAATGGGTTTCTTTAAAACAAAAACCTGAAAAACTATGATCAATAACAGTATTGGCAATACATCTCTGAGAGTGTAAAACAAAACCAAAAGAAAATCTGTTATAAAATCGATCATAATTCAAAATTATAATTAAAACCACATCAGGCCATAAGCCATAACAAAAATCATTGGTAAAAGTGAAGCAAAGGCTATAAGGCCAAACCCATCTACCAAAGGACTTCTTCCTTTAATAACATTTGAAAGCCCCACTCCCAAGGCTGCCACTAAAGGCACCGTGATGGTGGATGTTGTAACACCGCCGGCATCATAAGCCAAACCAATTATCTCTTCAGGAGCAATAATTGTCATTAACATAACTAAAACATATCCACCAATTATTAAGTAATACAAAGGCCAGCCTTTTAGAATTCGCAGAACTCCTATTACAATGGCCAGGCCAACAGATATTGCCACTGAAAGGCGTAAGCCCATAGCATATAAATCTTTGATATTCTGTTTACTATCAATCAAACCTGCGTCCGAAGATATTTCCGAGGCTTCCTTTGCCACAGCAATCAATGCCGGTTCAGCAATTGTGGTTGAAAACCCGAGTGCGAATGAAAAAATCATTAACCAAAAAAGGCTACCCTTCTTTGCCAGGGCATATGCCATTGTCTCACCAATGGGAAACAATCCTATTTCAAGGCCTTCTATAAACAACATTAATCCAATTACCACAAAGAGAAAACCAAAAATAATTTCCCCAACTTGTGGAAAAGGCTGCCTGATAACAACACTCTGGAAAAAAACGACTACGATAATTATTGGAATAAGATCCATAAATGCCAGTCGGAATTTTCTAAGTATGGAAAGAATGTAATGTTTATACTTCACTAAAGTTCCTTTAATTATGAAGGGCAAATATATTAGAAATAAAATGGATTATGGATAGGAATCCTAATTATTAAATTCCGACACTTTCTTACACTCCACCTCAACATACTTCATTAACTTCTTACCAAAGTCAGAATCTATCTTCAGCAAGCTAAAATTATAATTTTGATTATTCAAATATTGTAACACCAGATTCATGCGATTGTGTTCATGCATAAGTCCCGCAAAGAAAAACCCAAGACTCTCAAAATGCTTAGTGTATTTCTCCGTATGATAATCGGCTAAATCCAAATATAAGTAAATAGATTCGAAGCGTTGACCTTTTAATTTATGAAATTCAACGGCAAGTTCGTTCTGAATATTCTTTCCGAAATGAATAATATAAATTTTGGCTATGCTAAAAACCTTGTCGGTTTTAACTTCAATATTCGCATAGTTATGTTGAGTTTCCAGATGAAGTAAGGGATGTTTTCCAACATTAACATCCAAACCAAGATGCCCAGCAATTTCCAATATCATTTTTTTATGATGTTTGGGAGGATAATAAACAACTTGTGGCGGCTTATCCATAATCTTTAGAGCAATCATTATGCTTTCACGCTGGGCATTGGAAATATCTATAGATTCAAATTCGATGACCGGGGCTCTGGAAACAAGTAATGCTGAATCTTTCATTCCCATTTTATGACATGCTTTCTGCGAATAAGGATGAGTACATACTGCCATTGCATATACCCCGAAAAGTTCCTTTTCTCTTGCAATTTTTTCAATAAGGTAGGTCCATATTTTGTTGATGAAACCATGTCCTCTGTAATTAGGGTCAGTGAATGCAACTCCCAGTTCAGCAGTTTTATCGCCGGGTTTATTAAAACTCAATGCCGAATGTGAAACTACCTTTTTTATATCATCAACCACAGCCCCGACGGAAATGAGCATATCCTTCTTCATCTTCTCCCTTATTCTTTCAGGAATATAAATATCCTCATATGGGTAACTGTAGTGATATGCAATATAAGCAAGCCTTGAAATGTCGGCTGCCAGATGAGTATCAAGCAGTTTTACTTCTGAAACAGCATTTATGGAATCGAGACCTACCTCCTCCTTCTCATGACTGTTTACCTTATGTCTTCTTTTGGGTTTCAACAACTTGCGTAACACCACTTCATTACCCTTATAACCCTTTGCCCCAATTTTTACCTCATCCACAACTTCGTTCAGTATATTGTAAATTCTTCTTAATTCATTCTCTCCATCACCATCATTACTTAAAATGGTTTCTTCATCAAGAGGAATTCCAAAATCATTGATTTTGATTTCTATACCACCTTCAATATTTGAATAATCAATTATAATTTCTCCATCCTGACCATCTATAAAGGTGCATTTGATTAATTGATTTAATAAGTCCTCAAAAAGTACAGTCAGTTTATGTATTTCCCAGCTTTTAAAGCCAATTATGTGGCAGTATTCTTTTAAAGCATGTTTACAAATGGAAATGCTTTCAGGATTATTATAGATTTTAATCTGAACAGGTTTCATTTGTTTAAAGTGTTAAAATTCATGACTGCTTTAATTTATGTTTCTTTTATCGATTATTCTCTTGAGTTTCCCGGTAGTAGCAACTTTTTCAAAAACATCTTCATTGATTTTCTCTACTTTCAGATCGATAAGAATTTCCTTTTCATTTACCATATCAATAGTGGGAAAAGTATTTCTTATACATGCGAATATTTCATCTTCACTTTTTTGGAAACTACTTTCGAGTCGCATATTTATTGTTTGCGGGCCATCTTTTTCAGACGTTAAAACTAATTGCAACGGACCAGTATAATTCAAGTCAGTTTCCAGTGCTCTCACAAATTCATTATAGTTAAACAAGGGGCCCATTTTGAAAATATCTCCAAATCTTCCGAGCAATTCAAATCTGGGTGCTTTCCTGCCGCACTCACAATCACCTTCTATCCAACGCCCTAAATCACCAATTTCATATCTGCTTAATTCCTGACCCTTGCGATATTTTGAAGTGAATATCAAACGACCGGTCTCTCCTTTTTCAACTGCTTCATCACTGTCGATTTTCAGGATTTCCAAATACTGCGTCTGTGTAAGAACATGATGCTCGCTTCCTTCACAGTGGCTGCAGGCATAGCCCATGGGTCCGGCATCATTACTGCCGTAAATGGCCGACCTGAATAACTCTATGCCAAATGCCCGGGTGTATTTTTTTCTTTGCTCTTCAGGCCAGTGTTCTCCTGCATAAAACACTTTTTTGAGTCCTCCATATTCAATAAGTTTATCATACGAATTCTCAAAAAGTTGGGATAAGTAAAAAGGCATCCCCAACAGGGTATCTATTTTATTATCAATTATTTGCTCTGTGAGTTCATCAAAATCGGGGATTGCGGTAATCGGAAACTGCTTTACCTGAAGATTCTCCAGAATCGACCAGAAACTGATAAAACCTCCATACATATGCCCTGAATAAAACAAATTGGCACAACGGTCTTTATCAGGTTCCAGACCAGCAGCAAATAATGCTTCGGCACCTGCCTGCATTTGCACATGATAATCATCGTAAGTATAGATTGCCTTTTTAGGTTTTCCGGTAGTACCTCCACTTTTAAAGAATAACTCCTGATTTTTATCATTTATCTTCTGATTCAGATATACTTCTTTGGTTGTAACAGCATGGTTCTCAAGTCCGGGAATTTCTTCCTGTGGCTTTAATTCATTATAATCGCTGATATCATTAGTAATATCACCCTGCATTATGCTCACTCTCCTGCTATATCTCTGCAAAGCATATACACCATCGTGTGGTTGACCATCATAAGCATCCAGCATTTTACCCACAGGCATTATTCTGGTGACTCCTGCATTAATTAATTGTGTTGAAAACTTATAAAGTTCATTTCTTGAACAAGCCAGCCCGACTGTTTGCAGATATGTTCTGAAAGGTTCCAGCACACTTACTATTTTGTTTTTTGGAAGAGGCTTAAGCCAGATGGTTCTGTAAAGAGGAGAAGGGCGCAACGAAGATTTATAATCCACAATAATTCTCCAGATATGGTCTTTATCTTCTATAACCTTATTTTGGCCCAAAGCTTCTGAAGTTTTGGCTACCTGAGTAATTCCTGAAATCTCTGCCGATTCCTGTATACTTGGCGATTTTTGAGGAAATGTTTTAGAAACTTTATCAAGTATTTTGGAAAAACTCTCGGCGAACTGATTTAGTTCTTCCATATTTTCAGTTTCCAGATATAAACATTGAGGACTGGAACAGGCCTGTTGTTCGATAACACAAATGTCGTAGGCTATGGCTTCCATGCTTTTTAGATCTGTCTTATGATTATTTGCTACATAAGAAAAACTGATTTTATGCCCCCAGTCGATTATCCTAACAGAAGGCATTAGCATTTTCTTTACAGAAGCTATGGATTCTTCACCTCCCCATGCTGCAACACCGTTTGATATATGATATAATTTTTGAAGCAAATTACTTTGTTTGGATGATATCTGAAAGGCATAAATAAATGATTTCAAATGCCCGCTCTCATCAGCATCAGACAGGGCCTTTAATACCAATTGCGGGAAGTTTCCATTTTTGCTGGAATTTTTCAGAAGATTGATATTTCCTGCCATTAAGCCTTCCAGAACACTGAGAGGTGCTACTGTAGCAGCATTTCCGGGAACTATATGAACCAAAGTTCCCAACGGAGCCCATGCTTCGAAAACATTGGTTTTGAAATCGAATCGTTTTGGGATGAAGGGTTCTGTACTTCCGAGTTCACGAATGTATTTCTTCTTCAATCCTTCAGGATTTAGAAATTCACTAATTATGTTGATGGTATTTAAAGCTTCTTCATGTGTTTGGCCCGAAAGCACTAGTGAGTTTAACCATTCTTCGGGAATTTCTTTTTTTAACCGATCCCTGAGATTTCCTGCTGCAGCAAGTAAAATCCCCGGATTCAACTGCTGTGATAAGTCGGCAGAAACTATTTCTTCCAGTTTATCGAGATGATCAGAAAGTTCATCACTGCTTATCCATTCTCCTCTAAAAAGATGCTCTTTTGCTATTATTGACTTTTCCATTTTAAATACTTTCTTTTTTTAATAATTCAGAGGCTGATACAGCACAACTTTTGTTTTTAGATACTCCTGCTCTTCCCAGTATTTCTATGAAAGGAGTTTTTAAACCGCACTTACATTTTTCAGGTTTGTGAATCATTGCAAGGTCGCCCATCATTACGCTAATGGCCGGTACTGAAGTTATGTAAGGAGTAAGGAAGCACATAAAACCGGGTTTTTCATCCCCAATTACTTCCAGTGTTTTTGTATCTCTAACAAATGCCCTCGACCAAATGGGGATATGCAAATTATGCTCAGAGCACTCGATATAAGGAACAGAATGCTCAACAGAGCCATAGCCATCGCGGCACCTATGCTGAGGAATTCCCAATTGCTTTTCCACCAGAACGGCAAAATCTTTTTTGGAAATTTGCTGATCGGCATAAGATTTCCATCCACCGGCAGTAAATATTAGAGATTCTTTTGATAATTTTAAAGGTTCAATTCCCAAATCTTCCATTTGCTTAATAACAAAATACATAAATGAAGGGAATCCAATCATGCGAACAGGCAGGCCTTGCTTTTCGTAGTCTCTCAGTTTCTCTATTGCTCCAAAAATATCAAACTCATGTCCACCTCTGCCGTTGGAACGAAGCAGATAGAACATATCGGTAGCAGGTGCATAATGTGTAAGAAACATGGAGGTATTTGTGGTACCTCTTGTAGAACCTGCTTCAGGTTCATAATTGGAAACTATATAATTTGTTTTTTTATCAGGATTGTACCATCCGTAGAAGTCATAAATAAAGTCTACCATTCTCCTGCCTGAATTTATCGACCATTCATCGAAAAACATCTGACTTTTCTGTCCTGTTGTTCCGGAAGATGTAAGAGTTATAGCCACATCATCCATTGAAACAGTAGGCACTTCATGAGTCTTAAAAAAGTTTGCATGGATAAATGGCAACTTTTGTAAATCATCTATGCTATTTATATCATTGATGTTAAAACTATTGATTTTCAGTAAATTGCTGTAAAATTTATTTTGTGTGGCATGCCATAAAATTATTTCTTTCATCGCCTTTAAAAACAGATCGTCCATCTTATCGCTGGCTTCATAAGGCGTTTGTAAATCACATAATTCCTGCACGTAAGATAATTTATCAGGATCAGGAACATGTAATTGTGGATGTTTAATTTTCATAATATTCAGGCTTAAAATCGTTTATCAATTATTTGCAATAGTTTACCCGTTCTGTTATTTATTTCTAGTTCATCTGAATGACACCATTCAATTTTTATGGGATGAACTTTGTTTTTAGCAATTTCTTCTTCGAACATATGGCGCTCTTTATAAATTGCATTTATCAACTTTTTGGTGAGGATGTCAGTATTATCAGGTTTATCAGAAACTGCTATTTTAATTGTGAGTCCGTCTTTATGATCATAATGGTTGATAATCATTTGCGTATTTGAATATGTGAATTCCGACTGAAATTTTTTCAGTATATGCTGAAGGTCTTCTACGTAGAAAGTTATAGGGCCTATGCGGGCCCCTTCCTCTGATCTGCCAAGTATTTTAAACTTTCGGTTTCTACTTCCCTCTTCCTCTACCCATTGACCATTATCTCCAACAGGATAACGAATAATGGGCATGAGCAGACGGCTCAGGTTAGTGCTGTATATTTTTCCCTTCTTTCCAACTTCGTTAATTGGCATTCCTGTTTGTTCGTCAATAATTTCAATTATATGATGATTATCAAACTGACGGTGCTCGTTATAGTCGCAACTTTCATCGGCAAAGCCAAGCAAACCGGCATCTACACTTGCATATCCCACCGATCGAATTTCTACGCCGGGAAAAACTTCTTTGAGGTGCTGCCTTTGGTCTTCGTACATGGTTTCTCCGCCGAAATATATTTTCTCAAGGTTTATTCCTGTTATTTTGTTTTCACTAACATAATCAGCAAGAGTCATAATGGTTGTTGGAACACATAAAACAACGTTAATACTAAAATCACGTAAGGTGTTTAAAATAAACTCTGCCGGTGCAGAGCCTGAAATTGGGAAGATAGTAACATCTACAGGGCATCTTTCAATGGTGTCGCTCAGAAAGATAAAACTTGCATAAAGTTGACCCACATAAAAGAGGTTAGCAACTCTGTCGCCATTGTTCAGACCGTTTTCGCCAAAATGAGTTCCAAAGGTACCGGTCATGGTATCCCATTCCAGTTTTGTAAATGCCGAAAATTTCGGATCACCTGTAGTGCCTCCGCTTTTGAAAATAATACCATCTGACAGCTCATTTGTTAATAATTGGTTTTCTTTTATTTTATTTGATTCCCAAAATAACTTTTGATTAATCAGGGGCAAATCTTCCAAACTCCAGTTGCCATCATCATTAATTTCTTTATAAAGGTTTTTATAAAATGGAGAAAGGGTTTTGGCATTAGCAATAATTGTTTCTAAAGGATAGTTTTTCATATAAAAGAAATTATTGTTCGCAACTGACATATCAACAACACGATGATTAAATAGTATTTGCATATTAACTATACTACTAAAATAATAAAGAGTTGCAATATGTTACATTACAAATTTAATAAATAACTCAATAAGAATTAAGTTGTTTTTTTGTGAGAAAGACTACTTGCTCTTGGTAGCACTAAAAATAAGCCCTACTGTTTAGCTAGGATTTTAGTTATTCCATAAAGGGATTGTAAATACTGAAATAATGCTTATTCAGCCTTTAGCATTTTAATGGTTTTGCTCTCTTTAGCTGTGGTAATTTTGCAGATATAATATGCCGAACTTAGGAAATTTCCTCTGTTATCAGTAACATTCCATATAATACTATGATTTCCGGCATTCAATTCTTTATTTAAAAGATTAGCAACTCTTTTACCTTGAATATCAAAAATTTCAACATTAACATTGCTTGATTCCCTTAAATTAAAGGTGATTTCTGTTTCGTTTACGA
>JBFFLX010000133.1:0-9841 GCA_041554435.1 Bacteroidales bacterium | reverse complement strand
TAACTTGATAGTAATGCCTACTGAAGACTGCCTACTAAAGACTGCCTACTGAAGACTTTAGCGCACTTGTAACTTTAGGCACTTGTAACTTTAGGCACTTGTAACTTTAGGCACTCTAGGCACTCTATGAACTCTATGAACTCTATGAACTCAAGCGCACTTTAGGCACTTTTATAAAATGTTGCATGTTGCAAGTGTCAGGTCGCAAGTTCGTTTTGGTTTTCAAATTTAACTTTAGGCACTTGTAACTTTAGCGCACTTGTAACTTTAGCGCACTTTTAACTTTAGATACTTAACTCATAATTCATAACTCAAAACTCATAACTTATTTTAGAAGTCTTTTTTCCTACCTTTGCTTTTCCATCATACACACTAAATGGAAGAAGAGACTAATAACATAAATTTTAAAAACTATCTGCAGATATCATTAGTATCATCCATTGCAGCATTATTCTCCTATTTACTCCTGTTTTTTATTGGAAATTATGTAATCCTATATTTTGCTTATGATTTTGATATTGGAGCGTGGTTTAATATTTCAGGTGTTCATTTTGCTCAACCTCATACTAGTCAATTATGGACCTACGATGCCGAAGTAACAATATTATTGTCAAAACCAATATTATCACTTTTCATTGCAATTGCAAGTTTATTGACAATGTTGCTAATCAAAAACCTGCGCATCACAAGTTTGCTTCTCATCTTATGGTTAAATATTTTTTCTTTTAACGCTTGTTTCGGAGTTATAATTCATGATTTCATTTGGCAAACTGGTTTAATAAATGTTGCTGAAAAAATGGAACTGTCATTGGGCACAATGATATTTTCGATTGCAATAACAACTTTTTTTATGATTAGAATTGGTATGGTTAATTCTACAATATTCACTTTGTTTCTTCCCAAAAAAAATAAATCTAAAAACCCAATTCGAATATTGTCAGTTATTATGTTTATTCTGGTTCCTTTAGTAATAAGTTTCCTGATTAGTTACGTTTTTACAAGTATAAATCACCCTGCTAAGATTCATTTAAATATATTATCATTAATTATAATTGTTGGTGTTTTTTTCTTTTACAGAGGGAAAAAAATTCAAAACTCTAAAGCCAAAAACCTGAATATTACCCGTTTCGATTGGATTTTAAGTATTTTACTGTTAATAGCATCTATAATAATCTATTATAAAATGCTTAGTCCAATAATGATTACCGCCTGACTTTCTATTCCAACTTACGATTTTACATACTTAAATTATTTATTAATTTTAGCGATTAATATTTATAACTTAAAATTTAATCATGAACAAAATATTCAATTTCAAAGTAGTTTTGCTAACTACAATTTTTGTATTTGGGGTTTCATTATCCTATGCAAAGAAAAAGAAAGACGACAAAAAAGATGAAACCAAAGTTGAATCTTCAAGCTTTAGCGGTTTAAAATGGAGAAGTATCGGTCCTGCATTTACATCGGGAAGGATAGCTGATTTTGCCGTTGACCCAAACAATCACAGTATCTATTATGTTGCGGCTGCATCAGGTCATATCTGGAAAACCGTAAATAACGGAACAACTTTTAAACCCGTATTCGATAATCATGGAGTTTATTCCATAGGATGTTTAGCCATGGATCCTTCAAACAGCAATGTTGTTTGGGCAGGTACAGGAGAAAACAATCACCAAAGAGCCTTAGGATACGGAAATGGTGTTTACAAAACCATTGATGGTGGAAAATCATGGGAGAACATGGGATTAAAGGAATCGCGTCAGATAGGAGAAATATTAATAGACCCAAGAAACTCTGATATTGTTTATGTTGCAGCGGAAGGTTCTGCCTGGGGACCCGGTGGCGACCGCGGTCTTTACAAAACTACTGATGGAGGTAAAACATGGGATAAAGTTCTGGAAATTAGTGAGAATACAGGAGTTGCAAATATTTGCTTCGAACCCGGAAATCCTGATGTAATTTATGCAGGAGCAGAACAAAGAAGAAGAAGACAGTTTACTAAAATAGGCGGCGGCCCCGAATCGGCTTTCTACAAATCGAAAGATGCCGGTAAAACATGGGATAAACTTACCAATGGAATACCAAAAGTTGATAAAGGCGGAATGGAAATAGTTGTTTCTCCGGTCAATCCTGATATCGTTTATGTGATGTTCGAAGCTTCAAATGGCAAAGGTGGATTTTACCGCTCAACCGACAGAGGTGGATCATTCAAGAAAATGGACGACTACAACAGCAGTGGGCAGTATTATACCGAACTTGTTTGCGATCCTGTTGATCAGAATAAAGTTTACAGTGTGGATACTTGGTCGAAATATACCACCGATGGCGGGAAATCATGGAAAAACATCGGCAATAATAAACGTCATGTTGACGACCATGCAATTTGGATTGACCCCGAGCAAACATCTCACTTTTTTATAGGCGGTGATGGTGGTGTTTATGAGAGTTTCGACTCGGGTAAGACTTACTTTTTTAAAGGCAATCTTCCTGTTACACAATTTTATAGAGTAAATGTTGATAATACAGAACCATTTTATTGGGTTTATGGCGGAACCCAGGACAATAACAGTCTTGGCGGGCCTTCCAGAAATACAAATAGTGGTGGAGTTACCAGCGACGAATGGATAGTAACATTGGGTGGCGACGGATTCTGGCAAGCCAGTGAAGCATCAAATCCTGATATTGTTTATTCTGCATATCAATATGGAAACATTTATCGTTACGACAGAAAATCCGGAGAAAAAATAAAAGTTAAACCGGTTCCTCAAAAGAACGAACTTACTTACCGCTGGAATTGGGACGCTCCTTTTATTTTAAGCAAATACAATGAAACCACACTTTATATCGGAGCCAATAAATTATTTAAAAGCAACAACAGAGGAAACTCATGGACAGCCATAAGTGGCGATTTAACAAGAGACGAAGACAGAAACCAATTTAAGGTTATGGGAAAATACTGGCCTGCTGATGCAGTGGCAAAAGATGTTTCCACTTCACAATGGGGAACCATAGTTTCTCTGGCAGAATCACCAGTTAAAGAAGGACTAATTTATGTTGGAACCGATGATGGCTTAATACAAATTACTGAAAATGACGGACAAACATGGACAAAGATTTCATCTTTTCCCGGTGTACCGGAATACACTTTTGTATCTGACATATATCCATCATCTTTCGATGAAAATGTGGTTTTTGCAACTTTCAATAATACCAAAAGCGACGATTTCAAACCTTATGTTTTAAAAAGTACCGACAAAGGTAAAACATGGACCTCAATTTCGTCAAACTTACCTGAAAACGGAAGTGTTCATACTATTCTACAGGATCCTGTAAATCCGGATTTATTATTTGCAGGCACCGAATTTAGTTTCTATTTTAGTTTGGACGGTGGTAAAGAATGGACCAAATTCGCTTCCGGTTTACCGGATATAGCCGTAAGAGACATTGCTGTTCAGGAAAGAGAAAAAGATTTAGTAATAGCAACTTTTGGCAGAGGTTTTTATATTTTAGATGATTATTCTCCCCTACGGGAATTAAATGCCGATAAACTTAAAACCGAAGATGCAATTTTATTCCCGGTAAAAGATGCTTTAATGTATGTTCAGGAGGGAAGCAGATATGGCACAGGATCAGCATTTTACCAGGCCAAAAATCCTAAATTTGGAGCAACATTCACCTATTATTTAAAGGATGTTCCAAAAAGTTTAAAGTCTGAAAGACTGAAGAAGGAAAAAGAACTATTCAAAAATGGCGAGCCTATTCCTCAGCCAAGTAAAGAAACTCTAGATAAAGAGGCCGCTGAAAGAGGACCATGGCTTAAGTTCGACATAAAAAATTCAGCAGGTGATGTTGTGAGAACTTTTTATAAAAATGCTTCAAAAGGAATTCATAGGGCAAACTGGGATTTAAGATACCAGAGCCCGGGATCGGTGAATTTAAAAAATGATAAATTCGACCCCACAAAAAATGCAGGCAGCAGTTTCAGAGCACTTCCCGGAAAATATACAGTGGAAATGTCAATTTTCCATAATGGTGAACTTAAAAAACTTGCCGGACCTGTTGAATTTGAAGCAAAAGTTCTGAATAATACTACACTTCCTGCAAATGACAGAAAGGCAGTAGATGAGTTTTATACAAAAGTTATTGATTTATGGAGAGTTACAAGCGGCACACAGGATTATTTTAATAATCTTGAAAAGAAAACTGCTTATATACAACAAGCCATTCAACAATCGCCTAAGGCAAATGTGGAACTTATTAATAAGGCAAACGACATTAGTCAGCAGTTAAAAGATATAGAATTCCTTTTCGATGGTACACCGGCTAAAGCAAGTTGGGAAGAAGTGCCACCGGAAAAAATGCCGTTGAGTAACAGGTTTGAAAATATTGCATTCGTTTCATGGCAATCAACTTCGGAGCCTACAAAAACACAATTGCAGAATTATGATATCCTTATGGAAGAATTTCCTCCAGTATTGGAGAAATTGAAGGAAATAGATGCATCACTTAAAAATCTGGAAACAGAACTTGATAAATTGAATGCACCTTATACACCGGGCAGAGTTCCCAAATTCTAAATAAAAAATATCTATTTATAAATTGCCCTGATATTTATATCGGGGCAATTTTATTTTAGCACGGGAATAAATTAATAATTTCGTTTGTCAAACACATTAAAAAACACTTGGGCAGAGATTTTTCAAAATATAGTGATGAGCAATTGGTCCAACTAACTGCAATGGAAAACACTCTTGCATTTGCATCACTTGTGAACAGATATAAAAGTGATATTGCCTCTGTTGTAAAAGGAATGCTTGGTAATGTAGCAGAAGCAGAAGATGTTGGTTTGGAAGTGTTTGTAAGATTTTATAATAGTGCAAAAAACTTCAGAGGCGAATCGAGTGTAAAAACTTATCTTACAAGAATTGCAATTAATCTCTCACTAAATGAGATTAAAAGTCGAAAGAGAAAGCGGTGGTTAAGTTTTGATGAAAAACCGAAGGAAGATATAAGTTTGAGTGATGATTTCTCGAAACAGGAAATCAAAGAACTGGTGGATATGGCACTTGATCAGCTGGAGCCAAAGTTTAAAAGTGTTATTGTTTTACGATTAATACAAGGATATTCCACCAAAGAAGTAAGTGAAATACTAAATTTGCCAATGGGCACAGTGCTTTCACGATTATCGAGAGCACAACAAAAACTAAGACAAATAATTTTGATGTTGGAAAAAACACATGAAAATGGATAATATAAAGGAGTTAATACTTAAATCGCTTGATGCGGAATTAAGTGATGATGAAAAGGTGCTTCTAGAAGAAGAGTTAAGAAAATCCTCATCCCTTAGAAAGGAAATGGAAGAGCATATTGCCATTAGGGAAACGCTTCAATCTGTAGACTATAATTTTTCTACAGAATTTGAAGATAAACTTATGTCAAGGATAAAACCTGTTATTGATTTATTTGGAAGTTTTAAGAAAATTGCCTTGAGTTCAGCGGTTGCAATTGCGCTTCTAATAGTAAGCATATATATAATGGATGGTAATATAAATATAAACTCATTATTTGGAATACATTCATATCCCATTGAAGATGAATTTTATTCGTTTCTAAACTATTAAAACTTTGTAATATGAATTTAAAACTAAAAAATACGCTCATAATTCTGGCAACTCTTTTTTTGGGGATTGTTATCGGTTTCCTAATTAATGGAAGACTAAGTCAAATGCGAATCGACAGTATGCGAGAAAACTTCACGCAAAAGGGAATGGATTATAGTTTTATGAGAGCATTGGATCCAACACCTTCGCAAATGGAAAATATAAGGCCTATTCTTGATAAATATAATGATATCAGAATGGAAAATCTGGAGACTCACTGGAAACAACAGAAAGAAATTTTAGATGCTTTTGAAAGCGAAATAAAACCCTATTTAACTGATCAACAGATTAAAAAACTAAATTCTTTAAAGCAAAATTATAAAAATCGCCAATATAATTTTAAAAAACACAAAAGAAAAAATGGAAGTAACAGAAGAGGGCAAAACCGAAATTAGTTCTAGCATCCACTATTTTTTTTGTGATAAAATAACCATAAATAATATTACCCTTTTATTTGTTTCTCATGCAACTTTTCGTTGTGAAATCCGTCTTCTATTTATAGGTAATACCGTTTAATTAAACAAAGACTACTCATTATTTTAATGAGTAAAAACTTAAAATTATAAATACTATGAAAAAAATTACACTGCTTGCCATGGCAGCACTTATAAGTATTGGTGCAATGGCTCAAAATTTCCGTTATAAAGCGGATCCGATTCACCGGACACAAAGTGAGAAGCAAACTATAGGAATTGAGCCTGTTAAGGACGCTTCTATTATTAAATCCGATATTAAAGCGAAACCTGTAATTCCTGCCCCCGATCGTGATGTAAATATTGTTAACATTATAGATATAGGAACATCTGCCAATCCCTGGAGTTATGTATCTAATAATATTGGTAATCAAAGATCTATGGTTTGGGTTGATCCTGAATTAAACATAGTAACTAACTTTCACCGCATGGGTGGTAATTTAGACGTAGGTGGATATTCAGGAGACCTTGGGTATGACATTTCTTTCGATGGCGGAACCACCTGGACCACTATGGTTGAATGCTATATTGCTGAAGATAATGGAGGAGGTGAATATTTCATCGATGCAGCACGTTATCCTAGTCATGGCATTTATAATCCAACAAACAATATTGAAGATGCCTATATTGCATTCTATGCTCCTAATTTAGATGGAAGTAATTCTGACACTGATAGTGGCTGGGGTGGACATGCAAGAGGAACATCCAAAATATCTGATCCTAGTGTTACAACAAAACATGTTATCACAAGTGAAAATGGCACTTTCCTTTACATACCAGAAGCTTATGATGTAACTAAGGAAGGATTATCAATTAGCGTTGATAACAATGTTGACTGGACAAGTGGTAGTGGCGTTTATCAAGGTACTTTAACACTCAATAAAGGAGTTTGGAATAGCGATCAGAATGATTTCATTTATACTACTTCAGAACTCGATTTTGATGTGGAATCGCCATGGTATACTCAGGTTGCTTTTGCTCCTGACGGCATGACCGGATATATTGTTTCTCTGGGAAATGACGGGACAACATGGTCGGTTGACGGAAATCCAAACATTTATCCAATTATTTTCAAAACTACTGATGGCGGACAAAACTGGAGTGATCCTACACCAATTCAGATGGACGGGCCTAATGGTATAGGCGGAATTGTTTATCACCTTTTAACCGATCAGGACTTAGAAAATCTTTATGAACCACCAATCCCTGCAAGAGAAGATATTCCTTATACATTTACAGGTGATATGGATATAGTTGTAACTGCCGATGGTAATTTGCATATTGCAGGACTCGTTGGCGTTGCTGGTGAGTCTGACCCTGGTGCGATATCTTTTTACGTTACCAATGGATTTGGTAGAATAATTGACATGTTTACCAAAGATGGCGGTGCCACATGGGAAATTGAAACTATGGGTAAAATTGCAACTTATGATTATCAATGGGATGGAGATGGTATTCATGAGGCAAACAGAACTCAAATTACAACTAACCCCGACAGGGATATGATTTTTGTTTCATGGTTGGATACTGATATTGAAGATGCTGAAGATAACGATAGTCCTAATATCTGGTGTAGAGGTTTTGATCCTCAAACTTATTTAAAAACAAATAATGGAAGCGGATTGGATGAGCCAACAAATGTAACCATATTTTCAGAGGGAATGTGGAGTGCATATTTCGCAACTGCACCTAAAACCTGTTTCGAGTTTCAGGATGGAGTATTTACCATTCCTTATGTTTATGTTGATTGGACTACCACTGATGATTTACAACCTGTTCAGTATAAATACATTTCTGACTTCTCATTTTCAATGGATGATTTTACCGTTCAGGGAATTGATAATCCAACTGAAACTAAAAATAATAATAGTGTTTCTCAAAACTTTCCAAATCCTTTTAAAAACGAGTCTTATATAAGCCTTAATCTTATTGAAGGAACTGACGTTACTTTGGAAGTTTATACACTTACAGGACAAAAAGTTTCAGAAAAAACATATGGTTACTTAACAAACGGATCACATACTCTTACAATCAAGGGTAATGATCTTAATCCAGGTGTTTATTTCTACACAGTTATAGCTGGTGATAATAAATACACTCACAAAATGATACTTAAGTAAAAATAAAAATCCCTGTTGAATATTTTCAATGGGGATTTTTTTATTATTTAATGCTTAATATAGAATTCGGAATTTGAAATATATCAATCTTTGAATTACAATAATTCATTGATCTGCAGTTTGTTACTTAATTTTTATTACTAGTAGTGTATTTCAATTATTAATAAGAACACCGAATTTACTTTCTTTTTCAATTCCCAGTGCAACCAAAGCCCAATCATGATGTCTGTAATTGATAGACAAATGTATTTTGAAGTTCAATTTAATTTTTTATAAAGTTTATAAATTTCGGAATAATCTTATATTTGTCGCTTCAAAAAAAGGAAACAAATCATTGTTTAATTAATTATTATTTATCATGAAAAAAATTTTACTTTTTGCTTTGGCTTTAGGCATTGGCATTAGCGCTATGTCACAACAAGCCTACAAGTTTAAAATCGACACAAAAGAGCTGAAAAAATCAGAAGCTGCTGCCATTGGCATTGAGCCTGTTCAGTCTGTTGCTGTCACAAAATCTGATGTTAAATCAGAAGTTATTGCACCAAGCGATCGCGATGCAAACATAGTAACCATAATTAACATTGGTACTTCAGCGAATGCTTACGGATATGGTTATGGCGGTGGTCAGAAATCACTCGTATGGGCAGATCCTGATTTAAATTTAGTTACTAACTTCCACCGTATGGGCGGTACTCTAGATCCAGGTGGATATTCCGGAGATTTGGGATATGACATTTCACTTGACGGTGGTGCTACATGGACTAATATGGTTGAGTGTTACATAGCTACTGATAATGGTGGTGGTGAGTATTATTATGATGCTGCACGTTATCCTAACCATGGAGTTTACAGTCCAACAAACGACATTAACGATGCTGTTGTTGACTTTTTTGCACCTATTCTTGATGGAACTAACTCCGACACCGATACTGGTTGGGGTGGTTATGGTTTTGGTATTGGTGATGTTTCAGATCCAACTGTAACAACAAAAACTACACTTTCTTCAGAAGGTGACTATTACCAGTATATTCCTGATGCATATGAATTAACAACTACTGGCGAAGCTTGGATAGTTGATTTTAACCAGGACTGGACTACCGGTGCCCTTGATTATCTTGGAAATATGATTGTTAATCATGGTGTATGGAACGGAACAGATTTCGAATTCACACAATCATTAATTGATTATGAAATTGCTGATCAGGAAAATCAAGGTCGTCCTGCTTATTGCCAGGTAGCATTTTCAACAGACGGAATGACTGGTTATATTGCAACTTTAGGAAATGACGGTTCAGCAGAACAAATTGGTGGATTCACTAATATCTATCCTATTTACTGGAAAACTACCGACGGTGGTGACAACTGGGACGGACCTTTCTATGTACAATTAGATGGACCAAACGGAATAGGTGGTATTGTATATCATCACCTAACTGATCAGGCTATTGCTGATTTATTTGAGCCACCAGTACCAACTCGCGAAGAAATTTCCTACACTCCAGCTTTTGACATGAACGTTGCTGTAGACGCAGGTGGAAACTTACATATGGCTGTAGTTATTGGACCTACAGGTTCAGATCCTTACAGT
>JBFFLX010000132.1:0-9846 GCA_041554435.1 Bacteroidales bacterium | reverse complement strand
CTTAACAGTATCATTATGAGCAAATATAGTTTAATTTATGGTTCTTGAATTTAAATATTTCTTCAATAGGGTGATTAAATTCTGTCGGTCAAATAGCATTAAAATATTGTTACTAATGTTGTCAACAAGACCTTAATATGCCCCCAACATTAAAAATAAAGTTTGATCAATTATTATAATTCTTGCATATCTATCTAAATTTAACCTATTCAATTGATAGGTGTTTAGTTAGAATAAAGATTAAAGAAATGTTCCGTATCCTTTATGTCTTGTAATCCTAAAATCCAACAAACTTCGGAAAGGTCTGAGAAGTCCAATCCACCTGCAGAAATTGCCTCATTATTATATCGTCCGTCTTTCCCATTATATCTGTTTGATAATTCAATGGCTAAATTCCATGTCTCAATCAATTTAGGATTCATGATTTTATCTTTCCACTTGGTATAATCAGGAGATCGAAATCCAGGCGTTCCATTTCCAACTGCATTTCCATCAGGTATTTTATGATAATCAATGTTTTGCTTTACGAAATCCAAGTATACGGGTGATGTTACTTCTTCATTCCAATCGCTATGTTGCACTATATGAATCCGTTGCGAAATATTCATATCTGGCAAGTCAGATTGAATAGCTTTTATCAGTTTAGCAGAAAAATCCGATTGCCCTGCTTCTGCAATCCAAATATCACCTTGATTATCGAGGGTTTTTTTAGCAATCACTTTAAGTTGTTCAACAGCATTATTTACGTTTTCATGTGCATCTGTCCACTTGTCTCCAAATGCGAGTTGAAATAAATCATTAGGCGGGACATATAGTCCTTCCTGGATGCCATAAGCACCGGCAACTGCATGATAATTTAATTCTGAATATTTGGCATCAGACATCAATGTAACAAAAGCCGCTACAGTCTGAAGGTCATCTACATCAGTTTTACAATCAAAGTGTGCTAATAACAGATCTTTGTCCAGGTGGAAGTTTCCTGCTTTTGGAGACCTCAAATCCTGAGCATTGCTATTGGAATACATGAAAATTGATACAATTGCAATTAATATTATTGATTTCATAAGTTTTATGTTTTAATTATTCCTTTCACTTTAAAATATTTTGCTGTTGCTATGCAAAAATTATTGCCAACGGTTTAAATATGGTTAGTGCCGCACTTTTTGCGATAAGTATTCTTTGGTTTCTATATTTTCAATTTTATAAATTCTTTTTCTAAGTGGCACAAACTGCGGCATGCACTATATTTTTTGTATGGCGTATTTTATCTTATTTAAATTCGTAAAACACCTTATTTGCAACTATTTTCTTCACCAATAACAATACCAATAAAGATATTACACCACCAATTAAAGTTCCATAAATATCTTTCCAATCAAATACTCCACGAGGCAAATAAGGTTGTAATATTTCATAAAGAATATAACCTATCACAATAAATCCAATTAAATTAAATGCTTTCATAGCTGGAGAATTCAATATTACCAAACTAAAAAATATTTGAACGATTATTCCTCCCAAATTTCCAATGCTATCAGCAATTCCGTAATCATTAATGTTGCTCGAATAAATATAAGGTCTGTAAATGTTTCTTCCTATTTCCGTCAGAAAGAAAAATAAAACTGCAATTCCAAAATAAATAACTCTATATCTATCAATAGTTTTTAATGATGCCTTATCCGTAAAAAAGTTATTATGCTTTTTCATTTCTTGGTTTCCTATATACACATTTAAACAAATAAGAGGTCCATCATTTTTGCCTTTCAACAACAAGGATATAATCAATTTTCGCTGTTGCCCCCATTAGCTGAAAGGTTGGCCGAACATTAGGGATTATTGAAACAACTTCTCCATCAAGTTTATTTAAAAATGTCTCTAATTTTTCCTGCATGTTTTCGCTCTTGACTTCAATTCTATGTACTCTATATTTCATATTACATATTTTATGGTTAATGTTCTTCTATATGTCCAGCAAAGGTTTGTAAATGGCATATGCCTGATGTGAAAAGTTTTTGATAAGTTACTGGTTCTCCGTTAGCGCTCACAAGATCAATTGTAAAAAGTGGTTCAGGTTTTCCATTTAACTTCTGATGATAGGCATTCGCCATCTTAAACATATTGTAAGACGCAATAATGGTATCAACAATACTGTTTCCGCCTGGAAAAAGAATCCTAATGTGTCTCATACTGACAAAGGTACAATAAACATATGTTGTAAACAACACTCTAAATAGTCACAAACAAGCCGTTTAAAGGTATATAAACGACACTACATTTGTCTGTAATCTTTTATTAAAGCAACTAAAATTAGAAAATATGGGAAATCAAGAAGTAATGGCAGTGTATTCATGGACTGCCAAAGAAGGAAATCAGAAGAATTAAAAAGCAATCTGCGCCAAAGTGACGGAGCAAATGAATGCCAATGAGCCGGGGGCGTTGAAAATGCAAATCTAATTGACGAATCCTCCTCCAGGCTGATCGTATTGGAATATTTTCGGATGCAGGAGCAGTGGGGCTTCATCTGGGTACAACTGCTGCAGGGCATTTTGAGAGCTTACTGCAAATTGCTACTCCAGGTAATTTTCTGTTCTGCGGTAACGTGCCTGATGAAATGAAACAAGCAGCAAAGGAATGGATCTTAACGCTACTTTTGCTCCTGCCATTTTCGGTTTTGAGAGAAGCTAATAGACAATTATGCTAAAAACTAATAAGCGGAATGCGGAAAACTGCATTCCGCTTATTCTGCGATAACTGTACTTCACGGCCCCAAATCGTTATTTTCTGCTTACTTAGCGGTTAATACAGGTAAAATTAACTGCGAAGGATATTGTTCTGAGTGCCAAATTGTTTGAGTTGCTTTTTTAAACGCAACAGCATTTGCTTCATTTTCACCTGTATTATGATTCCTGGGGAATTTAGGGAAATTGCTACTGGAAATTTCCAGTCGTAACTTACTTCCTTTAGGTATAGAAATGGCGGTTGTCCCAACACTAATTTCCACCTCATATATTTTGCCCGGAACTATTGCTTCTTTTTTATTAAATCCGTTTATAAAACGGGTTTTTGCTATACCATCTTCAATTATTCGGCCATAGCCATTTTCACGTACTTCTACGAGTTTTGCTGTAAAATCAGTATCTGTTACATCGGTAGAAATAAAAAGTTTAACTTTTATTTCACCAGCAATTACAAGTTCGTTCTTAAATTCATTTGTTGTGTAAACCAAAACATCATTACGCTTTTCAACCTCCGATTGATCTTTTATACCCATCAATTCTGGCAGCATATGGCTATTAACCCCACCGATTGTAGGTACAGGATTTTCAGGATCGAACACAAATATATCCTTATCGTTGTTTTTATTCATTTTTTTAGAAAGAACACCATCACCATTGCTTGAATTTGCACCTTTTTTGCTACCCAGATAATAATGAAGAGGTGTAGCATTTTGGGGTGGAAACTGCTCACTTGTTCTCCACTCATTTTTCCCCATCAAAAAATATCTGACCTTTGGCTCTTCCATTATTCCATTATTGATGCCTTTAATATGATAATCGAACCAACGAACAGAAATATCTACATCTTTAAAAAAGCCCCATAAAGAACTTTCCCCGAAATCCTCGTCGCCGTATGTGCTGGTTTCTGCATTCAGTTGTTGATTGTGTGTCCAGGGACCAACAAAAATCTTTTGCAGGCTGTTAGTTTTTGATACTTTTCTGTACATATCTATTGTACTTCTGTACATGTAATCGTTCCATCCGGTACTATACAGAATAGGGATTTTAATTTTATCGTAATTTTCAATACTCATGTTTTTGTGGAATAAATCGTGAGTATCATGATTCATAATGGTTTGAGCATGTGGTTCCATAATCGAATCAATCATCAGATTAAGGGGGTTTAATCTGAAAATTCCGTTGTAGTCAACTTTTCCGGTTCCGCTTCGCTTCATCCAAATAGCCATTGTTTGATTATAAGAACCCTCAAAATACATCAACTGATAAATATTCGAAATACCTGAAGATACCACAATGGTTTTCAGAGCCGGATGATTTTCAGGTGCAAGTATCTGACTGCAATATGATAAGTACGAAGGTCCGTACATTCCAATTTTCCCATCGCTCCATGCTTGTTCCACAATCCAGTCCAGTGTAGCCAGACCGTCTTTTCTCTCATCTGCAAATACAGTAAAAATTCCTTCCGAGGCATATTTACCTCGCACATCCTGAATTACTACTGCATATCCATATTTTACAAACGTCTCACCAAAAATACCTAAGTAATCCTTATTATAGGGATTACGAATTAGAATTGCAGGGTATTTTTGGAGAGTGTCGGGAAGGTAAATATTTGCCATTAAACAAGTGCCATCATACATTTGTATTTTAACATCCTGTATTTTTATAAATTCATCCTGAGCATTAACACTGTTTATATTTAACGAAATACCAGATATTACAAACAGTAGTAATAGCATTGAAAACTTGCTGCGATGAACTTTTGAAGTTGATAAATTTGCATTCATTTCTAATAATTTAAATTGAACATTATTATAATATCAATGCAATGTTATAGAGAAACAATATAATACGGTTGACTTTTTTAGTTTAAGGGATTAGGATGCTAGAATTAGGGTTAATTGGCTGGTACAGGGATAAATGCCCCTGTTTTAGGGACGAAAAAATCATTGGGATTTGAATTTCTTTTCTAAAAAATCATTAACGTTGGATTGGTATTTAGTTGAAACGGGAATTGGGTCGGACACATATTGTAGTTTAAGCAATGAATTCCTGCCTTGTTTTTTAAACGACTCTATTTTGTTTAAATTTACAATAACAGAGCGATTGCATCGTACAATAAATTGCCGGTCAATAATTTCTTCAATTTTGTGCAGCGTTGAACGTATAAGATGTTGTTTTAGGGTATTATCTTCAATATAGTGTAACGACACGTAATTATCCTGCGATTTTATAAAGACTATTTCTGCAGGTGGCAATGCAATTTCATCTTTCTGATAATCACCTGATATTAGCAATAAATTATCCATACCATCATTTCTTTTCGAGAGCGATAGTATTTCCTGATACTGCGTCTTTAACTTTTTGTGGTTAAAGTAAAATATTACGGCAAAAAATGGAATAATTAATACCACAGTAGAATTTAGAACAAATGAAAGTAAGGAAAGCAAAGACAGATCGTGAAAACCTCCCAAAAAATTATAATAAAGAAACAATACACTGCCAACAAAAAGAAACTCCCAGGAAAACCAAATGGCGATACTAAGTAATGTGTTTCTTCTCATTACTAATGGGCGTATAAGAAATTCGTTAAAACAAAAAGCAATAAATGCCACCAAACCAATTGAGATTATATACAGAAACCAATAGAATGTGATATTGGATTCGTGTTGATAATTATTAATGCCAAACGGCTGAAAAACAATCAGTAACAAAACTGCATAGAGGCTTGATGAAATCGCCAGACTAAGCTTAAACCTGCGACTTTCTGTATAATCGAGATTACTGTTTCTTCTTTTATCAATATGTTCTCCCATTTTTCTTGTAGTTTTTATTCCTGCTGATGTTAACACTCCTTTTTATTGGTTAACTATCATAGTTCGATGCATTTCTATATTTTTACATGACGGTAAATATATACAAAGTAGGCGTTCGCGGAGTTCAAACATATCAAACTGTTACAATTTTGAAGTGGACTACCGCCCTTTAATTTACTGCTATTATGCAAATTTTGTATATACATTGTGAGTGGTAGTTCCTATTCTTTACTAATTATATTTGGCTTAATGTTTAACAAATTTTTTAACTGATATTTTGCCATTTGAATTGTCTATTACTTTTATAAAGAACACCCCTATCGGTAAGTGGCTAATGTCAATTAATTCAACATTTTTCAAAGCAAGTATTTTCATGACAACATCACCTTTGAGAGATAAAATTTCAATCTTAAAATCAGCCATTTTAGATGAAATTGTTAAAAAATCTTGAGTTGGATTTGGGTACAATGAAAAGAATTCTTTTTCTGCATCAAACTCCTCTCTTGTTAATGGGTTGTTGAGTTCAACAAAACCTCTCGGGGTCAAATCTTGGCCGATCAAAGCTGAATAATCAGTTGAGTACTTAATAATCTTAAACACTTCATTTTCCAAATCGCCTCCGTTAGATGTTGGAATATCAGATAAATCAATGTCATATTCCATAGGACCAGATTCGATTGTTGGACATATGTATTCCCATACAATTTCTCCATTTGTATCTATTTCAAAAAATCTACCTTTAACAGCTTCGTTTATTAAGGTATTACCATTCGGTAATCGTTGTCCGTTACCCATATTTCTTGTATGAAAATTACTACCATCGCTGTAAGTCCAGTCGCTGTTTAGTGGCTCAAATGCCATACCAATTTCTGGAACCTCATAATTCCCAAGGGCATCAACATTGGGTGTTACCACTAAAATTTCAGATTCAGTTCCGCTTCTACCATTATTAATTGCCATTACCTTGCCGGCATCTGGATAGCCTTGAGGAATCCAGTACGCGCCATGTACGGCATCAAAAAACTTAGTGGTGCCTGCATCATAGGCATTGTGGTTTCCCCAACGGTATAATATATCCCCGCCTTTTCCACTATTACCACCTGTGTGTCCAGCTGCTTCAGCAATAGTTGTGCTATGATCCAAAATTATAAATTCATCAAAACCTGGTATAGTAACAATTATTTGATCTAGAGTTGCATTATAATCTAATCCGTTAACATGCAGCCAATCAGGATTTCCAGGCGCCTTATAATAGTTAAAATCCATTAGTTGTGGATTGTTGACTACACCATTAGCAATGTAATTTCCTTTAGCTGGATAATCTTCTTGAACCAAATGGTCCATAATATTCCACTCCCAAACAATATTATAATCGTTACTACCAACAGGCTCAATTTCTAGTAGTCTTTCTGTCAAAATATAGTTCCTCGAACCACCAACTGCTCCAGGATTTCGCCCATTTTCAACTGCATCACTAGCTGAAGTTTTAACCCAAGAAGAAGCTAAGAAATGATAACTACCATCCATTTGCTTAATGGGAATAACTTCGTGGTGTAGTATATGTGTATCATCGTAATATTCTATTGACCAACTAATTGAGCCATCCCAATTTACCAATTCAATCCTACCATGGGCACCAGCATGCATTGCAAAAGCGGAAATTCTTAGATTGACAACTCTAATTAATTGTCCATTATCGAGTAATCTGCAATTTTCGACTCTCAAACCATCCGCCTGAGCCCATTCATTGATTATTCTTCCTTCATTATTTATCAAGTAACTTGTATGATAATGACGTGCTGTAAACAGCGTATAGCCTTCATAGGTTCCAGGATTGTTTATGAGATTTCCAATCGTTTGTTGAGCTGATAATTGGAAGCTCACAAAAACAATTATTAACAGTGAAAATATACGCATAATATTTTATTTTAAAGTTTTGCCCTAATTGGCACTAACAGTTTATTTAAGTGGAGTGCGGGAATAAAAGTACGAAACTTTCAAAACCCCACAGAGCCAATTCGCTTATTCATAATTTCAAATTTTCAGTCAATCGTTGAAGACAAACTGGCGATATTGCATCTACGTGAAACAGATGGATTACCCACTGAAACCCTTATTAGACTTACATTTTATTAAAGCCATGTGCTTCATTATTGGCATTTAATTGGCTCTTTACACAAAATTATTTCGCTAAGCACTTTTGGATTAAAGCAAGTAATTCATCTTTTTTAATGGGCTTTGCAATATAATCGTTGCATCCCGCTTCGATAGCCTTCTCTCTGTCCCCGGAAAGGCCAAAAGCTGTTTGTGCAATAATGACCACATCTTTGTTGAATTGTCTTATTTGCCGTGTAGCTTCATAACCGTTTATATCTGGCATTTGAATATCCATTAGGATTAAATCAATATCAGGGTTATTTCGGCAAACTTCAATTGTTTCAACTCCAGTAGTTGTTACTAAAATTTCGTTACTAATCGGCTCTACACTAATGGAAATAAACGTCATGGATACTTCATCATCTTCAGCAATCAATATTTTCAGTCCTGAAACTTCGGAATTAGTATAATTCTCTGCACTTTTGTCTGAAACAACTTCTGACGCAACACCCTTTTCTTCAAGTACTATATTGCACGGCAAGGTAAAATAAAAGCATGAACCTTTTCCTTGTTCACTTTCAACCCAGATTTTTCCATCTAACATCTCCACAAATGCCTTTGCAATGCTTAAACCCAAGCCTGCACCCTGCCTCGCTTGTAAATCAGCAATATCTGCCTGAATAAATCGTTTAAAAATGGCTTGCTGACGGTCTTTTGGTATACCGATGCCGGTATCTTTTACATAAAATTGTAGTTCATTTATTTTGTTTGGTAAACTTGTAGAGCTATACCCAAATTCAATTGAGCCTTTATCTGTATATTTGATAGCATTTTTTACAAGGTTTGAAAGAATTGCAAACAATTTTTCTTCGTCTGTTTTAAAAACAGTCTCATCCATTGGCAAACTATCTTTAATAAATAAATTTATTGCTTTAGCATCAGCATCAGGTTTTAGGAGTTCATAAACTGATTCTAATTTCTCAGTTATATTTACCTCGTTAATATTAACTTCTGTCAAGCCTGATTCTATTTTCGAAATATCCACTATTTCTGAAATGATGTTAAGCATGCGGGCACCACTTTTTTGAATTACTTTTATATATTTTTGCTGTTCTTCACTTTCAAGGCCAGGCTCACTCAATAATGCTGCGAAACCTAGAATTCCATTCATTGGAGTACGTATTTCATGACTTGTATTGGCGAGAAACGCCGATTTTAAACGGTCGCTTTCTTCTGCTTTTTGCTTGGCTTTTAATAATTTTTCGTTTAATGCAGCATACTCATTATTTTGTATTTTCAAAGTTTTTTCACTTTCGATTAACTGTTTTTGGCTAGCAAGTCTTTTTTTAAATTCGAGTAAAAATCTTTTGTATCCGAAAATACTGAGAAATATAATTACAACGTAGATTAGTAAGAAAAAAATTGCGTACTTATTTGTTTGTGATATTGCTATTTCTTTGTATTTTTCCATTGGAACTGACACACTAATTCCTCCACGTATATCACCAACTTTATATCCTTGCTGTGAATGGCACTTCAAACAACTTTGTTCAACTTTCATAGCGTGCATAAAACGCATATATTCTTTACCGCTGATTTTTTCAATACTGCTGTATTCTAATTCTCCTTTTTCAAATAATTGTAATGCTTTAATTTCCCAATCGTCAGGTTTATTTTCTTTGCGTAGTGGATTTAAACTTGTTATATGTCCCTTTATTTCAATATGGTTTTCTCCAATTTCAAAGACTTGTCTTGTCATATACGCAGGGTTTATTAATGTCAGTTTTTTTCCTTTTTCTGTTGTAATATCTCTATCGGGTATATGGCTTAAATATGGATTTGGAGGTGTTGTATCTGTAACTGGAACATAAACTCCGCCGTGCATTGAAGCCCATCGACGATATAACAGGTCTTTATTATAACTTGCTTTTCCTTCAGCAACAGCCAATTTATTAACTGATTGAAACTCCTTTTTTATAATAAATAATATTGTACCTCCAATAAAAATTGTCAATCCAATAATGAAAAAACCAACAAAGTATTTTAAATATTTAATTTCTTTGTTCATATCCTCATTTTATTAGTTGCTCAACAATATTTTTAAATTAATAATGGCGGTCATAATTCTTGTTTGAATTTTATTCCATTTAATTAACCTGCCATTTTTATTACGCAATATACATAAAAAGAAAATT
>JBFFLX010000131.1:0-9856 GCA_041554435.1 Bacteroidales bacterium | reverse complement strand
GATGCTACAAAAATGCTCTTTAAAGAATCAAATACTGCCAAATATGCAATTTCCAGTGAGTTTTTGTATCCACCTGACTCAGTATATTATTATTCTTCAGGTACTTCAAATATAATATCTGAAATTCTTAAAAGAAGTTCAAAATCCTATGATGATTATATTTCATTCCCCAGAAAGGAACTTTTCAATAAAATTGGAATGAGAAGTATGGTTTTGGAAACCGATGCTTCGGGTGTTTTCGTTGGGTCTTCATACTCATTCGGAACTCCCCGTGATTGGGCACGCTACGGCTTGCTATACGCAAATAATGGATATTGGGGCAATGAACAAATATTACCTGATGGATGGGTTGAATTTACAAGAACACCGGCCAGGAAATCGGGTGGGGGATATGGTGCTCACTTTTGGTTAAATGGTAGTAAAAATCCTGAACTTCCATCTTGTCCCGACAATATATATTTTGCCGATGGTTATAACGGTCAGAGAGTTTATATTATACCTGATTATAAACTAGTTATTGTACGTATGGGCCTCTCAAAAAAAGGTGAATTTAATTATGATAAATTTGTCAGATCAATATTAGATTCCTTCGAATAATAGAAAAACAGGAAATTCCTCTGTTAATTCTGTTTTTTATTGGAATAAAAAAAAGTGCTCCAAATTAATGAAGCACTTTTTATAAATTTTATTATTTCTTAAAACTTATAAAATCCGTCATCTATAAGTTTATCTGCTATCTTTCTTCTGTGTTCCTTAACATTTACAGGCTCAAGGAAAGTAAGTTTCTGAACTGCACTCAACAGTTTTGATTTGTTTTCGTCAGTAGCAAAAGAACCTATGGCATCAAAAGCAGCCTTAAAAATATTGGCTGTCATATCATGTTTAAGCACGCATAACATGCTTTTATAATAGTCGATGGTGTCAGGCTTCAGATTATTCTTATCAAGCTTTTCTACTCTTAAAAGAGTTGATTCCAAAGAATAAACATTCATCATAATATCTGATAAATTCATTAAAACCTCTTCTTCAAACATTAATTTACGTTTGAAAACTTCCTGAATTTCTGGTAATAGCAATAAAACTACATTTTTTAAATTTCTTACAACTTTATGAAGGTTTTCGTAATAATCACCCTTGCTAAAGTCTACACTGCTAATACCGTCAATATTGTCTAAAACTTTTCTTGCTTCCTCAAAAAGATCAATCTTATGTTTCATTCCCTTTTTAAGAATGGAATCAACAGTAATTAGGCGGTTGATTTCGTTGGTACCTTCAAAAATTCTGTTAATACGAGAATCTCTGTATGATCTATCGGCAGGAGCTTCTGCTGAAAATCCCATACCACCGTAAATTTGCACCATTTCATCAACTATATAATCCAGTGATTCAGAGCCATATACCTTAAGCAATGCACATTCTGGTTCAAATTCTGCCACACCTTCGATATTAGCCTGACCGTAGGTTTTACCTTCATCCATCATTTGATGAATAGTATCATCCATATCTTTACTGGCTCGATAAACTGCCGATTCGGTAGCAAACATTCTGATAATTTGCTCGCCCATTTTATGTTTAATGGCACCAAAATCGGAAAGTGGTGAACCGAACTGTTTACGCTCGTTGGCGTAACTTACTGAATGGTTAATAGCACGACGCATACCGCCAATAACTGTTGCACCAAGTTTTATTCTACCAATATGAAGAATGTTCAAGGCTATTCTAAAACCTTCTCCTCGTTTTCCTAATAGATTTTCAACCGGGACTTTTACATCGTTGAAGAAAATTTGTCGTGTAGATGACCCCTTAATACCCATTTTGTTTTCTTCGGGGTTCATACTTATGCCTTCCCACTTAGATTCTACCAGAAACGCACTCAGTACTCTGTCGTTATCAATTTTTGCAAAAACAGTCAACAAATCGGCAAAACCACCATTGGTGATCCACATTTTCTGACCGTTGAGTATATAATTCTTACCATCTTCTGTAAGTACGGCTTTTGATGTTCCTGCATTGGCATCAGAACCGGCACCTGGTTCTGTTAAACAATAGGCAGCCAGTTTTTCTCCGGTTGCCAAATCAGAAAGATATTTATCTTTTTGATAATCATTGCCATAATATGCAAGAGGTAATGAACCAATTCCTGTATGTGCCATAAAGGCAACAGAAAATGAATATGCAGAGCCCATAGCTTCATTTGCTCTCATATTGGTTATAAAGGATTGTCCGAAACCCTCATATTCTTCGGGGATAGAAATGCCCAATAACCCTAATTCTCCTGCTTTTTTGCATAGTGAAGGCATAAGTCCTTCTTCGTGTTTGTCGAGTGCTTCAAAATGTGGAACTACCTCAGTTTCAACAAAATCTTTACATGTTTCAGCAATCATATTTTGTTCTTCATCAAATTCCTCAGGAATGAAAACATCATTATAGTTCACATCCTTTACAAGGAATTCACCTCCTCTAAGTAGTGGTTTTTTCTCCATAATACCGATTTATTAAATAAAAATATTTCTCAAATATATAATTTTTCGGTGGCGAAAATAAACATTTGAGCATTATAAAAAAGGCCACAACCTAAATTGCAGCCTTTTTTATTTTCGTTTAAAATAAGAAAATTACTTTTTCTTGGTAATTTTTATGCTTATATCATCTTTCTTTGAGTCGTATCCAATACTGATTAAATCGCCTTCTTTTAAAGTAGTTTGAATGATTTCCTCAGCTAATGGATCTTCAATATATTTTTGGATAGCACGTTTCAATGGTCTTGCACCAAATTGCTCATCCCAACCATTATCAATTAAATAATCTTTAGCTTTAGTACTAACTTTAACTTTATAGCCCATTTCTTCAATCCTATTGTATAAATATCCTAATTCGATATCAATTATTTTAAGAATTGCATCTCTGTCGAGAGAATCGAAAATTACCACATCATCAATTCTGTTGAGGAATTCAGGGGCAAACGCTCTTTTAAGTGCATTTTCAATCACTCCTTTGGAATGAGTAGACTTGCTAGCCTTTTTAGCCTGAGTAGTAAAACCAACTCCTTGTCCGAAATCTTTCAACTGACGCGAGCCAATATTGGAAGTCATAATAATTATGGTGTTTTTAAAATCTACTTTTCTACCATAACTATCTGTTAACACACCATCATCCAACACCTGCAATAATAAATGGAACACATCAGGATGTGCTTTTTCTATTTCATCGAGAAGTACAATAGAGTAGGGCTTTCTTCTTACTTTTTCAGTAAGTTGTCCACCTTCTTCATATCCTACATATCCCGGAGGAGCTCCAACGAGGCGGGATACGGCAAATTTTTCCATATACTCACTCATATCAACTCTTATGAGAGCATCTTCTGTATCGAATAAAAACCTGGCAAGTAATTTTGCCAAATACGTTTTTCCCACACCTGTTGCTCCTAAGAAAATAAAGGAACCTATTGGTTTATTTGGATCTTTAAGTCCTGCCCGATTTCTTCTTATTGCTTTAACAACTTTCCCAACAGCATCATCCTGCCCAATAATTTCGGTTTGCAGAACTTTTTCCATATTCATAAGTTTGCTGCTTTCCGACTGTGCAATATTTGTTAAAGGAATGCCTGTCATCATGGCAACAACTTCTGCCACATTTTGCTCATCAACCGTTTGACGATTAATTTTGGCATCATCTTCCCATTTTTTCTTAGCTTTAACTAATTCATCACCATATCTTCTCTCCAGGTCTCTGAATTGAGCGGCTTCTTCAAACTTCTGACTTTTTATTGCAGATGTTTTTTTGAGTTTTAACTCTTCAATAGCGCCTTCCAGATTTATTATTTCAGCAGGCACATGAATATTGCTAATATGAACTCTGGCACCGGCTTCATCAAGAGCATCGATAGCTTTGTCAGGTAAGTAGCGATCGCTTAAATATCTGTTTGTAAGGTTTACACACGACAGTATTGCCTCAGGACTATATTTTACTAAATGGTGGTCCTCATACTTTTCTTTTATATTGTTAAGAATAGTAACAGTTTCAGGCGCTGAAGTGGGTTCGACTAATACTTTTTGAAATCTTCTTTCCAGGGCACCGTCCTTTTCAATATACTGTCGGTATTCATCAAGAGTTGTTGCACCAATACACTGCAGTTCACCTCTTGCCAAAGCAGGTTTAAACATATTACTTGCATCCAGTGAACCGGAAGCATTTCCGGCACCTACTATGGTATGAACTTCATCAATAAAGAGTATAATGTCTTCATTTTTAGTGAGTTCATTCAATACAGCCTTCATTCTTTCCTCAAACTGCCCACGGTATTTTGTACCGGCAACCAAAGAGGCTAAATCGAGAGTAATAATTCTTTTATTAAATAGTGCTCTCGAAACTTTTCTTTCAATGATTCTAAGTGCCAATCCTTCAGCAATAGCCGACTTACCAACACCGGGTTCTCCGATTAAAATCGGATTATTTTTCTTTCTGCGGCTTAAAATCTGCGCTATGCGTTCTAATTCCTTTTCTCTTCCAACAATAGGGTCTAGCCTGCCTTCTTCTGCAAACTTGGTAAGATCCCTTCCAAAATTGTCCAAAACAGGAGTTTTTGATTTGGGTGTTCCTCCCTGTTTTTGAGTTCTGCCAAAACTACCTCCCGGTGTTTTTGTTTCTTCATCTTCCTCAGGATCCTGAGTGGAAGAACTTGGTTGTATTAAATCAGGATACTCATCTTTTTCCTTCTTTATAGAGGAAAGTTCCTGTTTAAAGTTTGTATAATCTACGCCCATACTGTTTAATTTTGAGGTGGCAATATTATTATCATCCTTCAAAATAGCTAACAAAAGATGTTCAGTTCCAATAAGTTCACTATTAAAAACCCTTGCTTCCAGATAAGTTAATTTCAATGCTTTTTCAGCCTGTTTAACAAGAGGTATATTTTCGCTGCTAATACTGTTTCCTTTTGGATTCTTAACACTTTCTTCTATTTCTTTCTTGCATTTATCGATTTCTACACCAAAAAACTTAAGAAGTTGAACTGCCATTCCGTTACCTTCTCTAATAATACCGAGTAAGAGATGTTCCAGTCCGATATAATTATTTCCCAGCCTTACTGCTTCTTCTCTACTGTATGAGAGAACATCTTTAACACGCTTAGAAAATTTAGCTTCCATATTAATATTTATAATTATTTGTTGCAAAACTACACAATAGTAAAGTACAACTAGATACTTTTTATGATATTCATAACAATTTTTGCATAACAAAAGTAGTAATCACAAAAACTGTGCAGTTTTTTATCATGGACATTTGTTAACATTTAACTGTTAAAATAATTAGCTTTATTGGTGATATTAAATCTACTTTTATTGCCCTAAATTTCTTACTTTTGCCACCTATATAATATAAAGACAAATCATACAATTTTTTTATGGAGAATGTTTTTGAAGGTGAAAGAATAATAAAGGTTAATATTGAGAATCAGATGAAGGCGGCCTATATCGATTATTCGATGTCGGTAATAGTATCCAGGGCGCTTCCTGATGTAAGAGATGGATTAAAGCCTGTTCATCGCCGTGTACTTTTTGGAATGCATGAACTTGGTGTTTTTTCTAACCGATCATATAAAAAATCAGCCAGAATAGTAGGAGAGGTGCTGGGTAAGTATCACCCTCACGGAGATACTTCCGTTTACGACTCTATGGTGCGTATGGCACAGGAGTGGTCGTTACGATATCCTTTGGTAGAAGGTCAGGGTAACTTCGGATCGATTGATGGTGACAATGCAGCCGCAATGCGTTATACTGAGGCACGTCTTAGGAAAATTGCAGAGGAAATGCTGGTGGACATTGACAAAGAAACTGTTGATCACCAGTTTAACTTCGATGATACCTTGAAAGAGCCCGTTGTATTACCAACTCAAATCCCCAACTTACTTATTAATGGAGCTTCGGGTATTGCAGTTGGTATGGCCACAAATATGCCTCCTCATAACCTCTCACAGGTTATTGATGCTACTATTGCATATATCGACGACTCTGAAATAAGTGTTACCGATTTGGGAAGAATAGTTGAAGCCCCCGACTTTCCTACAGGAGGAATAATATATGGTTATGAAGGAGTTATAAACGCCTTTGAAACCGGAAGAGGCCGAGTGATGATGAGGGGAGAATTAACAATAGAAGAAGGAAATAACGGTAGAGAAAGAATAATTGCAAATTCCATTCCTTATCAGGTTAATAAGGCTGAGATGATCAGAAAAACAGCCGATCTCGTTAACGATAAAAAACTTGACGGAATTGCCGACATTAACGATGAGTCGGACAGAAACGGAATGAGAATAGTATATGACTTGAAAAAAGATGCGATTCCAAGCATTGTTATGAACAAGTTATATCAAATGACTGCCTTACAAAGTTCCTTTAGCGTTAATAATGTTGCCCTTGTTCATGGCCGCCCGAAAACGCTTAACCTTAAAGAGATGATTCACTATTTTGTTGAACACCGCCACGAGGTTGTTGTTCGCAGAACAGAATATGATTTAAGAGAGGCAATAAAGAAAGCGCATGTACTGGAAGGATTATTAATAGCACTCGACAATCTTGATGAGGTAATAAAACTAATCAGGGCATCCAAAACTCCTGAGGAAGCAAGAAATGGCCTAATGGAGAGATTTAAACTTAGTGAAATCCAGTCCAGGGCAATTCTTGACATGCGCCTTCAGAAACTTACAGGCCTGGAACGCGGCAAAATTAAGGTGGATTATGATGAACTTCAAAAATTAATTACCTGGTATAATGAAATTCTTGCAAGTAAAGAGGTAAGAATGAATCTAATTAAAGATGAACTTGCATTAATTAAGGAAAAATACGGTGATGAGCGCAGAAGCAAAATCGTTTATACCGCAGAAGATATTAGTCTTGAAGATGTAATTCCTGATGAGAAAGTGGTTATTACCATTTCGAATATGGGTTATATTAAAAGAACAGCATTAACCGAATACCGAATACAAAATAGGGGAGGACGTGGCTCCAGAGGAAGTACTACTCGTAATGAAGATTTCCTTGAACATTTATTTGTTGCCACTAATCATAATTACTTACTATTGTTTACCGAAAAAGGTAAAGTGTTCTGGCTTAGAGTGTTTGAAATACCGGAAGGTTCAAAAACATCCAAAGGAAGAGCAATTCAAAATCTGCTTAACATTGGTCAGGATGATGTGGTTAAAGCTTTTATAAATGTTAAAAACCTCAAGGACGAAGATTATATAAATAACAATTTTATTATTCTTGCTACCAAGAAGGGCATTATTAAAAAGACCTCTTTAGAAGCTTATTCACGTCCGCGCCAGAATGGTATTAATGCAATTACCATTAAAGACGGTGATGAGTTGCTACAAGCAAAACTTACAAGTGGAACAAGTGAGATAGTTCTGGCTAAAAAATCAGGCCGTGCTATTCGTTTCAACGAATCTACTGTTCGTCCTATGGGAAGAAATGCTGCAGGTGTAAAAGGAGTGAGGCTGGAAAATGAAAAAGATGAAGTAATCGGAATGATTTGTCTTGAAGATTTAGATCATGATGTATTAGTTGTTTCCCAAAAAGGATATGGAAAACGCTCTAATATAGACGATTACCGTATCACCAACAGAGGTGGTAAGGGTGTTAAGACTCTGAATATTACCGAAAAAACAGGTTATTTAATTGCAATTAAAGATGTAACTGAGTTAGATAACCTTATGATTATCAACACATCCGGTATTATTATCAGAATGGCTGTTGAAGACATGAGAGTAATGGGTAGAGCTACTCAGGGAGTAAGACTAATTAAACTTGGTGAAGACGATGAAATTGCCGCAGTAGCAAAAGTTGAAATAACTGCTGAGGATAATGAGGCTCTTGCCGAAATTGATGATTTAGAAGCAGCTAATGCTGAAGAGTTAGCACAAGATGCTGTTAATGATGATAATACATCTTCGGAGGAAGAAAAGCCAGAGGAAGAAAATGATGAAAATACTACCGAATAGTTTTGGTAATTGTATTTCTTCTAAATTAGGGTATGATATTTGAAGCATTACGATATTAAATATATTTGCAATAATTTAAATCATTATAAGAATCAATTGGTTAGATGGAAAAGTTAAAATTAGGTAAGGCTTTATCCATTAATAATAAAAATTAAGATACATGAAAAAAATAGCATTATTATTAGGCCTTAGCATGATGTTAAGTATTGGTTTTGCTCAAAACTTTGAAAGAACATCAGCCTATAATTACAATAGAGATGGAAAACTTGATAAGGCAAAAGAATCAATCGACAAGGCTGTTAAGCACGAAAAAACGATGAATGATGCCAAAACTTGGCTTTACAGAGGAATGATATATTACAATATCTCCCAAAGCCCTTTACCTACTTATCAGGCATTGGACAAAAATGCTGCTATTGAGGCATACAAATCATTCCAAAAGGCAAAAGAATTTGATGAAAAAGGTAAACTTACCAAAGACATTGAGTTGAATTTGAACAATTTAGTAAATGTTTTTTATTTACAAGGTGGCACAAAATTCCAGGATGGTAATTATGGAGATGCTATTCAAGATTTTAAATATGCCTTTAGCATTGCTCAGTCGAATGGAAAATTTGATACTATTGCTGCTTTCAACATTGGTATGGCAGGAGTGATGTCGGATAGTCCTGAAATTGCTGCAGAATACCTGCAAAAATGTATAGATGCAGATTTTGCTGACCCAAGGGTTTATATGTTCTACAATCGCTCAGCAAAGCAGTTGGGAGATACCGCTCGTGCTATGGATATTTTGTCTGCTGGACGCGAAAAATTCCCTAACGAATTAAGTCTGTTATTGGAAGAAGCTCAAACATACCTTGAAAAAGGGGAGACCGAAAAATTGCAAAAAAGCTTGCTTGCTGCCATTGAGAAAGATCCTGAAAATTCAAATCTCTATTTCCTTTTAGGAAAAACTTATGATGACCAAAAGGATTATGAAAATGCAGAAAAATATTATATGAAAGCCGGTGAAGTAAGACCTGATTTCTTTGAAGCATTTTACAATATAGGTGCAATTTATGTTAATAAGGCAGCTGAACTTCAAGCAAAAGCAAACGACCTGCCTTTAGATAAAGTAAAGGAGTATGACGCACTTAATTCAGAAGCAGATGCTAATCTTAAAAAAGCATTACCATTCCTGGAAAAGTCGTTGGAACTAAATTCAGAGGATGAATTTACTCGTAATGCACTTAAAGAAGCTTACATCAGATTAAAAATGAATGATAAACTAGAAGAACTAAATAATAAATAGTTTTTCAGTAAGAAATAAAAAGGGGAGTGTGAATTTACGCTCCCCTTATATTTGACAATTGCTATTTAACATAATATTAATTATAGGACAGTTGTCTATTGCTTATATTACTGACTAACAGATTAATATTAAATTTTACCTAAATTGTAAACCTAATCAATCTTCCTCAAGAATTTCTTTAACTCTACCAACCTGTCCATCCTCAAGCAGAACTTTTATACCATGTGGATGAGTTGGTGCTTTGGTCAGTATTCGTTTTACATAACCATCAGTTAGTTCACCACTGCGTTGATCCTTTTTTAAAACAATGGAAACATACTGACCAATTTCTATATTATTTCTTTTTGTACCGTTCATTATTAATCTATTGAGATATATGTTAGGAAACAGATATTATTTCCAATTTATTTTCCTTTAAGTATTTAACTGTCTTACTGCAAATTGGACCACTAATTATCAATTTTACTTTAAGATTGTTATCATTCGATTTTATTGTATCTGCCAATTGAGAAATCTGCTCACCGTCTTTCATAATGATGCGTGATTTTCGCATTTTTACTATGCCT